>DATFCF010000792.1:0-3043 GCA_035253445.1 Mycobacterium sp. | reverse complement strand
TGCGGCATCAGGTGGCGAGCCGGCGCGGCGTATTGAAGGTGACGGCCGGTGCGGTAGGGGCGGCCGCGCTCAACGCCGGTCTGGGGAGCCAGCGCTGGATGATGCCCGGGGTGGAGGTGCTGGCCCAGGATGCATCGACGATCACGTTTGGTCTGCAAGGTGACGTGCGCGGGCTGGAACCGGCGCTCTCGTACGACTTCGTGGCGAACCCGGTGACCTGCAACATCTCCGAGCCGTTGCTGCGGTTCACCCCGGAGGGGACGCTGGAGCCGTGGCTGGCAGAGGCGTTCGAGCAACCGGACGAGGTGACGTACGTCTACACCATCCGGGAAGGGGTCATGTTCTCCGATGGAACGGAGATGACCGCGGACGACGTGGTGGCCTCGATCGCGCGGGTGCGCGATCCGGAGGTAGCCGGGCCGCTGGCCTGGATGTACGACGTGCCGGAAGCGACGGTCGAGAAGACGGACGACCGAACGGTCACGATCACGCTGGGGAGCCCGAGCGCGCTGTTCCGCTACGTGGTGGCGACGACGGCTGGGCACGTCATCCCGGCCGCGGCGATCGAGGAGTTCGGACTCGACCTGCTGCGCAACCCGATCGGTACCGGTCCCTACATGCTGGAGCGGTGGGACGCGGGGAGCGAGATCGCGCTGGCCAAGAATCCGAACTACTGGGTGGAAGGAAAACCGCACTTCGACCGCTTCGTGTTCAAGTTCGTCGAAGAGGGGACGACGCGGGTGACGGGCCTCAAGACCGGTGAGCTGGACATGGTCGTCGACGTGCCGCCGGACCAGCTCGAAACGGTCATGGGGTTCGAGAATGTCAATTTCCAGGAAGTCGTCGGCTACACGATCAACCGGGCGGAGTTCCGCTACGACCGGCCACCATTCGACGATGTCAACATCCGCAAGGCCGTCTGCCACGCGGTCGACATCGCGGCGATCATGGAGAACATCGTCGGCCTGATCGGCATCCAATCGCGCAACACCGCCGTGCCGCCGAACATGCCGGGCAGCGCCTCCGAGGAACTGGACCCGATCCCCTTCGACCTGGACAAGGCCAAGGAGCTGATGGCCGCCTCGAGTGCCCCAGACGGCTTCGCGACGCAGATCCACACCTCGGCGCCCAGCGATGTCTGGGTGCCCCAGGCCATCGCCGTCCAGGAGGCTCTCAAGGAGCTGAACATCGATGTCGAGATCGTGCAGTACACCTACGCCGATTTCATCACCCTGCAACAGACGGGCGAATGGGACGGGATGCTGATCACGCAGTGGGGATCGGACTTCCCCGACGCGGGTGGGAACCTGATCCCGCTCTACCTCTCCACCAACCACCCGCCCCAGAACAATTACGGCTTCTACACCAACCCAAAGGTTGACGAAATCCTTAACGCCTCCGAGACGGAGCTGGACGAGGAGGCGCGGTTGGAAATGCTGAAGGAGGCGCAGCGGATCATCTCCGATGATCAGCCGGCGATCTACTTCGAGCATTTCAAGTGGTTCTTGCCAATGTCGACGCGCCTGACCGGTTACACGCTGGCCCCGCTGTGGTACTGGGACTCGTTCGGGCGCGATCTGGTGCCGGCGGAGGCGTAGGTCGACGGACATCGCCCCCTATCCCCCGCTCCCATCGCGGATGGGTGTGGGGCATCGTGCCTCGTCGGAAGTGGTTGGGAATTGTGCCAGTCCAGAACGTACGACAACAGGGATACGTGGACGTCGGGGACGGGCGCGTCTGGTACGAGAGCGCAGGCGAGGGATCGCGCACGCTCCTGCTGCTGCACGGTGGACCGGGCGGCAACAGTGAGGACCTGGAACCGTTTCTCGATCTGGCCGATCTCGGGTTCCGGGTGGTCCGCTACGACCAGCTCGGCTCCTGGCGCTCGGACCAACCGGACGATCCCTCGCTGTGGCAGGTTCCACGTTTCGCGACGGAGGTCGAGCGGGTGCGGCAGGCGCTCGACCTCGGCCAGATGCATTTGCTGGGACAATCGTGGGGCGCATTTCTGGCGATCGAGTATGCGTTGCACCATGGACAGCACCTCCGGAGTCTGGTCCTGGCTTCGGGAGCGGCCAGCACGCGAGAGTGCGTCGCCGGCATGAACCGATGGAAGCAGGAGATGCCACCCGACGTCCGGGGGACGTTTGCGCGGTACGAGGCTAGCGGTGATTACGGCCACCCTGAGTATCAGGCGGCGATGGACGCGCTCTACCGGCGCAACTTCTGCCGGGTCGAACCCTGGCCGGAACCGTTAAGTCGGGCGGCGGCGCACATGGCGATGCCGGTCTACACCCAGATGTGGGGACCAAACGAGTTCACTTGCAACGGGACGCTGCTGGAATGGGACCGGAGCGACCGGCTGGGCGAGATCACCGTGCCGACGCTGATCACGGTCGGGGAGTTCGATGAGGTCCACCCGTCCTGCGCGGAGACGATGCGCCGGGGCATTCCGAATGCGGATTTGGTGGTGTTCGCAGGGTGCGGGCACGTCGCGCACCTGGAAGATCACGAGCGCTATCGAACGGTCCTGATCGACTTTTTGAATCGGGTCGACGAGGTCCAGTCCTCGGTGCCATGGCTCGTTTGATCTTTACGCGGCTGCTGACGCTGGTGCCGCTGATGTTCGTGATCACGTCGATCATCTTCTTCATGGTCCGGTTTGTACCGGGCGACCCCGCGCGGATCATGGTCGGCGGAGCGCGGATCAGCGAGGCGAACCTGGCCAACATCCGCAAGGCGTACCGGCTCGATCAGCCGCTGCTGACGCAGTATCAACTGTGGCTGGGCGACATCCTGAGCGGGAACCTGGGCCGCTCGTACCGGCAACGGACGGAGGTGACGACGCTGATCGTGGAGCGGTTGCCGCTGACGGCGAAGCTGGCCGGGTTGTCGTTCCTGCTCTCGCTCGCGATCGCGCTGCCGCTCGGCATCGTGGCCGCGGTGCGCCGCAACACCTGGGTCGACGTGGCGGCGACGATGTTCGCGGTGCTGGTGGCATCGTCCCCGGTCTTTTTCACCGGGATCTTGTTCATTCTGGTCT
>DATFCF010000791.1:0-2982 GCA_035253445.1 Mycobacterium sp. | reverse complement strand
CTCGACGAGCTCATCCCGATGCTGGGCACTCAAGAGATCGACACCTCGCGCGTCGCATTTCTCGGGTGGTCGATGGGTGGCTATGGCGCGTTGCTGCTCGGCTCCCGACTTGGTCCCGCCCGGACCGCGGGCATCTGCGCGGTCAGCCCGGCGCTGTGGACATCGGCGGGCGGGGCGGCACCCTACGCCTTCGATTGCCCCGCGGACTACGAGGCCCACAGCGTGTGGGGCCGCCCTGAGCTGAATTCGATTCCGCTGCGGATCGATTGCGGTAACGGCGATCCATTCGCCGAAGCGACAAGACAGTTCATCGCGCAGCTGCCCAACCCGCCGGCGGGCGGATTCTCCCCGGGCGGCCACGACGGCGCGTACTGGAGCTCGCAATTACCAGGCGAGCTGGCGTGGATCTCGCCGCTTCTCACGGCTTAGAGTGTGATCCGGCCTTCCGCGGCGGCCAGCCCGATGTCGTTGCGAAAATGGCTGCCCGGCAAGCGAATCGACTTCACCAACGCGTAGGCCGCTTCGCGGGCGGCGGTCAGGTCGGAACCAGTGCCGACCACGGACAGCACCCGGCCCCCCGACGACACGATCGCGCCGTCCTCGCGGCGCGCGGTGCCCGCATGCAGCACGCCGTCGGCTTCGGCGCCGACAATGACGTCCCCCACCCGCGGGCGGCCCGGATAGTTCTCGGCGGCCAGCACCACCGTCACGGCCGCGCCATCGCGCCATTGCAGTGCGGGCGCCCCGGCCAGTTGGCCGGTGGCGGCGGCCCGCAACAGCTGGCCCAGCGGACTGTCCAGCAGCGCGAGCACTGCCTGAGTCTCGGGATCGCCGAAGCGGCAGTTGAATTCGACCACCGCCGGACCTCGCGACGTGATCGCCAGCCCCGCATAAAGCAGCCCTGAGAATGAACTGCCACGTCGAACCAATTCGGCGGCAACGGGTTTCACAACATCGTCGACGATCTGGTTGACGACCGCGTCCGGCAGCCACGGCAGCGGCGCGTAGGCGCCCATGCCGCCGGTGTTGGGACCGCTGTCGTTATCGCCGACCCGTTTGAAATCCTGCGCGGCCAGCAACGGCACCACGGTTTCGCCGTCGACGACACAGAACAGCGACACTTCGGGCCCGTCGAGAAACGACTCGAGCAGCACCGGGTGCCCGGCGTCGAGCAGGCTGGCGGCGTGGGTCCTCGCAGCGTCGCGATCGGCGGTCACCACCACACCCTTGCCCGCGGCCAGGCCGTCGTCCTTGACCACCCAGGCGGAATCACCGCTTGGCGGGCCGAACCGGTCGAGGGCGGCGTCGAGGTGTGCCGGGTTGTCGACGATCTCGCTGGTTGCGGTGAGCACACCGGCGGCGGCCATCACGTCCTTGGCGAACGACTTGCTGCCCTCGATCCGCGCGGCGTCCTTCGTCGGCCCGAAGCACGCGATGCCTGCCGTCCGCACGGCGTCGGCCACGCCGAGCACCAGCGGCACCTCGGGCCCGATGATCACCAGATCGGCACCGATGCGCTGAGCAAGCGCAACCACCTCGTCGCCGGAGGAGATGTCGACGTCGTATTGGTCGGCGATGATCGCGGTCCCCGCGTTGCCGGGCGCGACGGCCAATTCCTCGACCTCGGGGTCCCGCCGCAACGCAAGCAGCAACGCATGTTCACGAGCTCCGGATCCGATCACCAGGACGCGCACAACTGCCAAGACTACGGCCATACACTTGACATAACAGTGTATGGTCGAACTATGACGCAGAGCACATGCCCATTTGGGGCCGGCAGTGTTAATCCCCAAGTCGCTTCGCTCCTGCCCCAGGGGTATGACTTCACCGACCCGGAGGTCCTGCTTCGGGGCATCCCGGTCGCCGAGTTCGCCCAGCTGCGCAAGACGGCACCGGTGTGGTGGAACGAGCAGCCGGAATCGATCTTCGGCGACGGCGGTTACTGGGTGATCAGCCGCCACGAGGACATCAAGGCCATTTCACGCGACGGCGATCTCTGGTCGACGAACCGCAAGGGCGTCGTCATGCGCCTGCCCGGCGGCACCACACCCGACCAGCTGGAGCTGACCAAGGCGCTGCTGATCAACCACGACGCGCCTGAGCACACCCGGCTTCGCAAGCTGGTGTCACGCCTGTTCACACCGCGCGCGGTCGCCACACTGGAGGAGACGCTCGCAGTCGCGGCGCGCGAAATCGTTGCAGCCGCAAAGGAAAAGGAGAGCGGCAACTTCGTCGACGACATCGCGACGAGCCTCCCGCTGTTGGCCATCGCCGACCTGATCGGCGTACCCGAGGCAGACCGCGAGAAGTTGTTCGAATGGACCAACTCGATCATGAACACCGACGATCCGGACTACGAGTCGGACTACGCCGCCGCCAACGCCGAGTTGATGGGCTACGCCTACAACATGGCCGAGGAGCGCCGGCGCTGCCCGGCCGACGACATCGTCACCCGGCTGATCGAGGCGGACATCGACGGCGAAGCACTCGATGACGTCGAGTTCGCGTTCTTCGTGATCCTGCTCGCGGTCGCCGGCAACGAGACGACCCGCAACGCGATGACGCACGGCATGAACGCGTTCTTCGAAAACCCCGACCAGTGGGAGCTCTACAAACGTGAGCGTCCCGACACCGTGGCCGACGAGATCGTCCGGTGGGCGACGCCCGTGCACTGTTTCCAGCGAACGGCGATGGCGGACACGGAACTCGGCGGCGTCACCATCCGCGAGGGACAGCGCGCGGGCCTGTTCTACAGTTCCGCCAATTACGACGAGGCCGTCTTCGACAAGCCGTTCCGATTCGATATCCGGCGCGACCCCAACCCGCATCTCGGGTTCGGCGGCAACGGCGCGCACTTCTGCATCGGCGCCAACCTGGCGCGCATGGAGATCAAGCTGATGTTCAACGAGATCGCCGAGCAGATCCCGAACATCTCGAAACTGGCCGAACCGCAACGGCTTCGCTCGGGGTGGATCAACGGAG
>DATFCF010000790.1:0-4008 GCA_035253445.1 Mycobacterium sp. | reverse complement strand
ATGACTTGGTCATCGTGGCTGCGGGACCGCTCCAGCGCCACTGTCGAGTCGGATGAGACAACGCCGGTAGAGCCGAGTCAGGGCATCTGGTCTGAGGCTGAGTCCCTGAATCTGTTTAGCTCCTTGGGAGTCCCGACGTTGCCCTTCGAGATCGCAGCCTCCGGCGAAGAAGCGGTGCAGGCCGCAGAGCGGCTCGGCTACCCGGTCGTCGCAAAGATCGCCTCGGCACAGATCAGTCACAAGACCGATATCGGCGGCGTCCAGCTGGATCTGCGAAGCCGAGAAGAGGTCGCCGCAGCCTTCGACAAGCTCATTCAAGCCGGCGAGCTGCACGCCGAGGCCACGGTCGACGGCGTCCTCATCGCGCCGATGCAGCCCGAAGGACTCGACCTCATCGTCGGAGCGCTTCGCGACCCCCAGTGGGGACTACTCATTCTCATCGGATTGGGGGGCGTACACGCCGAGGCCATGAAGGTTCAGGCCACCAGGCTGCTACCGGCCACCAGACAGGACATCGTGACAATGCTCGAACAGCTTTCCGTCCCTTCCCTGCTGTCTGGGCTCCGTGCCACCGAGCCACCGACCATGAGCCAGGTCGTCGACGCCATCTCTGCTTTCGCCAGGTTCGCCTCGAGAGCCGGGACCCCCCTCGTATCAGCAGAGATCAATCCACTCAGACTGGCGTCGAGCAGGGTGGCGGCACTCGACGGACTCATCGAATGGGCCTGACCACCACCAGCCAGCGATCGCAAGGGGGTTCAGTTGACCGGCCTGAAGGGTGACGCAGCTATCGTCGGCCTCGTCGAGTTGGCACCGGTGAGGCGCCCTTCCGCGCCCTCGCCCATGACATTGGAGCAGATCGCGTTGCTCGCATCAAGAGTCATCGAGGATGCCGGAATCGAGCCCACCGCCGTCGATGGAATCATCACCACGCGCATCGCAGAGAGCACCAAGTTCGTGCCCTCAACAATCGTGGAGTACCTCGGCCTACCTGTGAACTACGCAGAATTCGTAGACCTCGGCGGAGCGAACGCCACCGCAGGAGTCTGGCGGGCCGCAGCAGCCATCGAACTGGGCCTCTGCTCGGCGGTGCTGGTCGTGATCCCGGGCGCGGCAGAGAGCCTCCCAACCCCGACCCGACGGCCTGCTGCGCCCACGTCGTACTTCGGCGCCTCCAGCGCCGAATTCGGCTCGCCCCAGGCAGAGTTCGAGATCCCTTACGGGCTAATTGGCCAGAATGTCCCATACGCGCAGATTGCTCGCCGGTACGGCGACGCCTACGGATACGACAGCTACGCGCTCGCAAAGATCGCCGCCGACCAGCGAACCAATGCTTGTGCGACGCCTGACGCCGTATTCTTCGGCAAGAAGATCACTGTGGAGGACGTTCTCGCAAGTCCGATCATCGCCGACCCCATCCACATGCTGGAGGTCGTAATGCCCTGCCAAGGCGGCGCAGGGGTACTGGTGGTGAACCGCGAACTCGCAGCACAGTCGAAGCATCGGCCTGCTTGGGTGACGGGCTTCGGCGAACGAGTCACCAACAAGAGTCTCGCCTACGCCAAGGACCTTCTCGTGACGCCAATGGAGGCGGCCGCACAGCGTGCCTTCGCGATGGCCAACATCGGTCCCGGCGAAGTGGACCTCGTGTCACTGTACGACTGCTACACGATCACCGTGCTGATGACCCTCGAAGACGCCGGCTTCTGCCCTCGTGGCGAAGGCGCACGGTTCGTCCGCGAACATGACCTCACATTCCGCGGCGATTTTCCACTCAACACGGCTGGAGGCCAGCTGTCCTTCGGCCAGGCCGGAGCGGCCGGAGGAATGCACCATGTCTGCGATGCCGTACGCCAAATCATGGGAAGAGCCGGCGACGCCCAACTCAAGCAATGCGCGACCGCATTCGTCAGCGGTAACGGAGGAATCATGAGCGAGCAGATCGCCCTCATTCTCCAGGGAGAACGATGAACACCCCACTGCCAGACCCGACCCCTCTCACCATGCCCTTCTGGGAGGGATTACGCGGCCACCGGATTCGGATTCAGTACTCGCCGTCGGCCGATCGATACGTGTTCTATCCTCGTGCCGTCACCCCGGGCACTTTGGCCAACGACCTTGAGTGGCGGGAGATCTCGGGTGCAGCGACACTCATCACCTATGCCATCGCTCAGCGACCCACGGCGCCACCATGGCAAGACTCGACACCACAGATACTGGCGGTCTTGGAGTGGACAGAAGGACCCCGGTTCACGTCATCCATCGTTGATGCCGACCCCCCGGCGCTGTCCGTCGGTATGCAGATGGAGCCGGTTTTCATGGATGACGCGGATACGGACCTCACCCTCCTGTACTACCGACCCGCCAAGGTGCAGGGAGTCCGCCCTCGGTTCGGTTGATTCCTCGACCTGACGACACTTCGGTCGTGCGTTGCGTATGACGTTTCGGGTGGAAACAGTACCGGTTTCGGAGAGCGGTTCGTGCTCGACGGACCGCGGTGTCGAGGTCGGAACGCCCCAAACCTGAATCGGTGGATTCGCTGCGGGATTGACGAACAGCGAAAGCGCCTCCCATAGTGGGACAATCAAGATTCTCACGTCACGATTGTTCCCTTACGGAAAGGCACTTCCAGTGCAATCATCGCACACGTTCACGGCTGGGTCCGCGGTGTTCGACGAACGCAATCTCGTTGCGGCGGCCGGGCTGGATCCGGTGCTGACACTCGCCGAACAGGCCTGCCTGTCGGACCTGATCGACACCCATGTCGACCTCGCCTCCACGGCGTGTGTCCTCGGGTGCGGCGAACCCGGCAGGAAAGCTCACCTCGATCATCGGCGGGATGCTCACCGGAGCCGACAGCATCGACGACGTCGACACGATCCGCGCCGGCGGCACCCCGATCCTCTTCGACCAGGCGGACGCCCCTCGACTTTAGGGATCTTCCTGCGCGAGTCCACCTACGGGCACAGCCTGCAGCATGGGCCGGTGCTGCGCCAGCACCTGATCGGCCTGTCCGCCCGCACCCCCTGCTGCCGGGCATCGAGGACCGGGCCTTCCTCGACGTCGACTCGCTGCTGTGCCGGTCTACGGGCACCAGAAACAGAGAGCGTCCTATGGGCAGGCGAAGATCGCCGGCCGCGCCCTGCTCCGCAAGGAACTGTCCACGCTGGCCTGGGAAAGGAGCCAAGACTCACCCGGGCACGCTGGGATCGACGCAGGTGGAGTTGTCAGCTGATCGAAAGTCTCAGCTCCCCACATAGTTGCTGACCCGGGGGTATGCGCAGACAAGTCGGGACATCGTGCGTTCACCCGTGGCGAGATCGTACCTCTCGGTCCTGATCGAATCTGGTGCCATTCCTTTTTCCACCCAGTTCATGAGGGCGATCATGCCGTTGGACAGGGTGAGGCCCGGGCCGGCAGCGGTTACGTGCGAATGCCCTTCCCCGGGCGACATGAAGAGACGAGCGAAAGGTGATGTGGATTCAATTCCCCCCATTCTCTCGAGAACGCGGAGGTAGTAGTGAAGCGTTCCCGCTGCGGCAATCACTTCATCGTCCAGGGCGTGGGTAAGGAGCAGCTTTCCTCCGCTATCGCGCAGCCCCGTAAGGTCGGGATCCGACGTGTCGATTTCGGCGAACTCCCTCACACTTGTTTCCATGAACTCGTGGAAGTTCTCCATCGTCAAGGTTGTCCAGTCCCAGTCCGGGTCCCTTGCGATCCAGCAGGCGTAGGATCGACCGATCTCGAACGGTACGGGAGCCAAGGCTCCATCCACCTCCGCCGTGAGGGCGAGCCCAGCACCGTAGATGTTGTCGCCCCAGCTCTCCGAGCCAGGGCGGATGCCATACCACAGGAACTCTCCGTCAGCAGTCCGGGGGCCTTCCCAGATTTTCTGCATCACCACCGCATCGGTGGCCGTAATCGGGCCCGTCTCCGTGGAGGTTCCGACTAGTTCCTCGGCATCCCAGAAAGGCACTTCTAGATCAGATATGAAACCGTCGCGCTGGG
>DATFCF010000789.1:0-3756 GCA_035253445.1 Mycobacterium sp. | reverse complement strand
GGTCTAAACAGACCACGCGTGTGCTCATTCGCGTGGGTCGCGCGGCGATCGGGACGCGATGCACGGCGCGTGGCATCAGCGCGTCCGACTCGATGGTGCAGGTCGTCCGATCGAAGGCCACGAAGGTGCCATCGCGATGGTTAGCCAGGACTATCCCGCCGAGGTCAAGCCGAAACGTCAAGGCGCTGCCTACCACGGTTCATGGGGGGCAGACACTTGCGGCAATCACCCGGCAGGTCACATGTAGCGCTAGGAGGGCCGAGCGCCGCAGGGGTGTCTGCGAACTGAACTCTGGCACAGCTCTCACAAGGGCAGGAGCAGGCATGTCGCGACCGTCGGGAACATCCATGAGGCCGCCAAGGCCAGCGTCGGCGTCACAGCTACCACAGCGACGCCCGTGCCGATCAGACCCTGTTGGGCGCCGCTCAGCCGTTGCGGAGGGCTCAGCAGCCGTCGTAGCCGGGTGGCTGCGTCCCCGCCGGTCGCCGCTACCGATCCGGCTGGCGCCTCTGGTGACGAGGCGCCGGCCATAGCCACCAGGGCGCGGGCAAGGTTGAGGGGTTGGTGCTGCGTTGCTGCCACTTCGTCGGCTCGCAGTTCGACCAGCCGACACAGTTCGTGCCAAGCGGTCACGAACAAGGGCAGGCGCGGAAACGCCGATCGGAGCAGGCGTACACCGTTGAGAAGCAAGTCGTGCCGGCCCGTGGCGTGCGCTCGCTCGTGGGCAAGAACGGCGGCCAGCTCCTCGTCCCGCAGCGTCGCCACGGCGCCCGTCGTGACGACGACGCGTCTGCCGTGCCCGGCCACCATGTATGCCGCCGGCTGTGCGCAGTCCAAGACCGTCGCACCGAGCTCGGGCGATTCTCGACCGGCCAGCCTCAACAGTTGCAGATGTTGACGGCGATGGGCGCTCTGCCGCCTGGTGAACCGGACGCCGCACACGAGCAGGCGGATGAGCATAACGGCGGTGACTGCCACGACCGCAGCGGCGGCCATCCGTCCGGTCACCCCGTAGTCACCGCGCACCGCCTGGAGACACCACCGCCACGCCACGCATACCGGTGCATCGGCGCGCCGCCACGGCGCCAGAAGCGCGGCCGTCGCTGCCCCGACTCCGGACAGGACCGCGGCCAGCGCGGAATACCAGGCCGCGATGCCCAGCCGCGGGGACCGGTGGACCCACCCAGCGCGTCCGAGTACCGCCGGGGCCGCCACAGTGACCAGCGCTGCGAACAACAGCTGGTGCGCGGCCATCACGGCGCCTCACCTCGTTCGTAGGCGTCGAGCGCCCGCCGCAACGCCGCGGTCTCCTCACTGTTCATCTGCTCCACGAAGCGCACGAGCACCGCGGCGGGATCATCCGCGCCGTCGAGGGCCTGGCGCAGCTGACGAGCACCGTAATCCTCGCGCGTGACGGTGGGGGTATACCGATACGCACGCCCATCGGGCTGGCGGCGCAACCAGCCCTTCTTGAAGAGGTTGTCCATCACCGTCAACACGGTCGTGTAGGCCAGGGTCCGCGCCGGTGCCAGGTCGTCGAGGATGTCTCGCACGGTCGCCGACTCTGTCCGTGCCCACAGGCGATCCATGATCGCTGCCTCGAGATCGCCGAACCCGCGCACTGCTGCACCTCTCACCGAGCTTGCGTCGAAGCATAAGCGACGACGCATCACCGCTCGACGCGATGCGAGAGTGCCGGGCAGCGTGTGCCGGCCCATGGCCGTCGACAGCCGGAGCATCGCACGTCCGCGGGCTCGATGCGCGCGGACTACCATGTGGTCCGCCGGTCGGCGACGAATGTCTCGTACCACAAACAAAACATGATCAGTGTCCAAATCCGGCGGGCGTTGTCCGTCGAACCGCCGCGGTGGTCGGTCAGCAACCGTTGAGCGTAGGTGAGGTCCAGCAGGTCGCCTGCTTCGGAGCGTGCGATCAGCTCGGCGGCCCACTCCCCGATGGGTCCCTTCAGCCATGAGCTGGTCGGGGTGGGGAAGCCGAGCTTGCGACGGGTGACTACGGAGGCCGGAACGACGCCCTGCAGCGCGTGGCGCAGGGCCGCCTTGGTGGTCCGGACCCCGCGGGGCAGTTTCATGTCCGTCGGGATCCGTGCCGCCGCTTCGAACACGCGGCGGTCAAGGAACGGGACCCGCAGTTCCAGGGAATGCGCCATGGACATCCGGTCCGCCTTGGTGAGGATGTCGCCCGGCAGCCAGGTGCGCAGGTCGACGAATTGCATCGTGGCCACGTCGTCCAGGTCCTCGGCTACCGCGTAGGCGTGGGCGGTCACGTCGGTGTGTGGTGCCGCGGGGTGCCGCATAAGCACGGCCTTCTCGGCGTCGGTGAAGATACGGGCGTTGCCGAAATAGCGACTCTCGATCGGGGTGGTGGCTCGGTCGAGGAAACTGCGGCCCTTCACTCCGTGCGGTATCACCTGCGCCACCGCCCGCAAGCCGCCTTGCACGGTGCGGGGAAGCCGCCGAACCGGCGCCAGTGAGGCCGGCTCACGGTAGATTTCGTAGCCGCCGAACAGTTCGTCGGCGCCTTCACCGGACAGCACCACGGTGACGTGCTGGGCCGTGGCGCGGGCAAGGAAGAACAGTGGGATGAGGGAGGGGTCGGCGACCGGGTCGTCCAGATGCCACGCGATGGTGGGCAATGCGGCCAGGACGTCGTCGTCGCTGACCATCGTGGCGGTGTGCCGCACGCCCATCTCGACGGCCGCCTGTGCCGCGGCTTCGACCTCCGAGTAACCGGTGGCTTCGAAACCGACGGTGAAGGTTTGAAGATCCGGTTTGAACTCGCGGGCCAGCGCGACGATGGCGGTCGAATCGATGCCGCTGGACAGGAACGCGCCGACCGGCACGTCCGCGACCAGGTGTGCCCGCACGCTATCGCGGAGGGCGTCACGGATGTCGGCGGCGACGTGCGCAGATGTCCCACCGGGCGGACACACCGCATCGTTGTGGCCCGGAACATCCTCGGCGTCCTCGCCAGAGGTCGGAATCACGTGACGGCTGGGAGGATCGAAGATGGGCATTGACCATGTTCGGACTTCCACCGGACCGCCAGGGCGGTACATCAGTCGCTCTCCGGCGGCCAGTCGGTCGACGCCGTCGTGCAGCGTTTGGGGCTCGGGCACGTACTGCAGTGTCAGGTAGTACGACAGCGCGGCGGTGTTGACCGCGGTCATGTCCACGACGGGCATCAGCGCCTTCTTCTCGCTGGCGAGCCAGAGGCCGGCCTCGGTGGAGGCGAAGAACAGCGGCTTGATGCCGAAGGGATCCCGGCCTGCGTGCAGGACCCGTTCCGCAGCATCCCAGGCGACGAAGCTGTACATGCCCCGCAGCCGATCGAGCGCGGCCGGTCCCCACACGTCGAGCGCCGCGCACAGGACCTCGACGTCGCCTTGAGTGGCGAACTTGCAGCCGTGTTCATGTGACAACTCGGCGCGCAGCTCGCGGTAGTTGTAGATCTCACCGTTGCACACGACGGTCCAACGCGGGTCGGACACCGTTCGAGGCGGATACTGCAGCGGTTGTTGGCTGCCGTGCGTGTCGATGATGGCCAAACGTTGGAATCCGAACGAACACGGCCCGACGGTCAGATCGGCGGCGTCATCGGGGCCGCGGTGCTGCAACGTCGCCCGCATTGCGGCGAAGGCGGCAGGGTCCGGTGTCGCGCGATCTCCAACGAAAACGATGAATCCACACATAGGGGTATTGCTCCATTGGCCGGTCAAACGGTTAGGGCGCGCGG
>DATFCF010000788.1:0-4512 GCA_035253445.1 Mycobacterium sp. | reverse complement strand
CTGCCCGCCAAAGCGGAAGGAGGCATCCCACCGCAGACCGCCCTGTCGGTACGGCGCACCAAAAGGTGACAGCGTCCCGCTGTTGTCGACCAGGTCTGGACCCACCGGGGTGTTGTTGACCATCATCCGGAACGTGCGTTGGTGGTCGGCATCGACGCCGCACACCAGTGCGGGGCGATCGGCAGTCGCCAGAGTGTAGGGCTGTGTGGCGCCGATCTGAACCGGGGATGCGCCGGCGACGACCTTCCAGAGTGATAGGGAGTTGTATCCCAGGCGCATGCCGACGTAGTTCTGCCGGTCGGCGCTCATCCGGCCCAGCAACCAGTTGTAGCACTCGTCACTGCCGAACAACGGCTGTTCCATGAGACTCGCCATCACGCATGAGACGATGAAGCAATCGGTGTTTGTCGTGACGGCCTTGTACCGATCGAGCTCGCTGCCCACTGACGCACCTAAATCCGACCAGTAGGCATCGTTGCCGTTGACGCGTACATTGCCCACCCCGGTGTTGATGAAATCCCAGGCGGTTGCGTCCAGACTGTCTGCGGTGTAGCGGAATTGGTCATTGCCGCTCACACCGGAATTTCCTGCGCCGGTCTGTGCAGCCATCAACGCCGCAATCTCGGCAGCGTTGTTGCTGGCCTGTTGCTCAGCATTCTGCGCCGAGCCGAAGATCGCCCCGATATTCTCAGTGATTGTGCCGATTCCCTGGCCGACCAACTCGATCCCGTCGTTGACGACTGTCGCGATCTGGTCCACGACCGACTGAACGTCGGGGAGCTGCGCTATATCGATAGCGCCCGCTACCGCCGATCCATCGATACTTCCCGTCGTGCTGTCGAGTCTCGAGGTCTTACCGGCGATCTCATTCCACCAGTCCTGCACTGCCGCCAATGCCGCATCAATCGGACTGGTGGCGACGCCGGCGAGGATCTCGAGCAATTGGGCAACGGATGCGCCGGCGTCACCCAGACCGTCTGAAAGGGCGTCGAGGGCGGACGTCAGGCCGTGGACAAGCTGCTGGTCGAGGGCGTTCGACGACCACACCCGAGCATCCGAGAAGTGCACCGTGCCCGCCGTCGCGCTCGCCGCCACCGTCAGAGTTTGTGCGACGCTGGCGACGCCGCCGGGGACGGTCCAGGCCTCCACCGGCACCCACTGCCAGCCGCCGGTGGCCGCCGCCGGTTGTACCTGGCCCACGGTCACGTCGGCCAGTGCATTTCCCGACAGATCAAATGGCCGATACCCCACCGTGATCGGGGCCGAACCTGCCGATACCGCCAGGCCCGACCATTTCACGGCAACTTTCTGGTTGAGGATTTGGTCTTTGGCGACATCGAAAGTCGGTGACCCCAACACGTTCTGCTGGCCGTTAGCGGCCGTCTTCACCGATCCACCCGACTTCCAACCGGGGGTGGCGGCGTCCCATTCGAATGCGGGGTTGTCGGCCACACTGTCAGCAGACAGGAAGCTGCCGGAGCCGCCCAGCAGGTCCTGTTCGACGTCGGCGATCCACGAGACCGGGATCACTCCCCTGAATCCCATTGCTTCACTGGCCAACTCAATGATCTTGGCCAGCACCGATCCAGGATTCGCGAGGTCGATGCCCTGCAATGCCTGCTGCAGGCCGCCGAGAACACCCCATATCCCGTTCAACAGGTCTTCGAGCCCGAACAGGTCCAGCCCCGTTTCGGAGAATATCCCGCCGAGTAGATCGTCCCAGCTCGCGAGATCGATACCCGTAACGTCCTTGATGAGCTGCAGGAGGTTGGTCTCGATGAAATCACGCCACTGATCCAGGATCTGGCCCAGGTCGATCTGACCAACATTGGGGCTGATCGGGATCCGATCAAGTGCGTTGTGAGTGACTGGGAGCGTGGCGCCCAGGTCGATCTGACGCGCCATCAGACCGGGACAGCCATTACCGAAAGCGACGCACCGCTCCTGTCGAAGCTGTACGCCCCGCTCAGACCGTCGTTGAACAGATTGACATAGATGGTCGCTGCCGGCCCTGTCGAATGCGCCGGCACCAAACCGACCTCGTTATCCGGCGTGATGGCTGTGTTCGGAGTCTGACCGGTGGACGCCCCAGGCTCAAGGTACGTGTACCCCGTGATGTTGCCGTAGCCACGTGAAATCACCTGGCCCGTATTGACGTTACCCAGCCGGACCTCACACCCAACCAGCAGCGGGGTGGAATCGAGTTCGACGCCTACGGCGTGCACCTTCCCTGTGACAACCAGTTTGCAGTCCCAATCCAGCGCCGGCAGGGTAAACGATCCGATGGGGAACCGCGTCGAGTTGAGAGCCTGGCCTGACGTGAAGTTGGATTCGGGGACGGTCCACCACTTGACGGTGGGCAGTCCGGCAAGCGGGGTGGGCTTCCACTTCCCGGACGCCGTGTACGTAGGCACGTCGCCGACCTCGGGCGCGACTGTGCCATCGAAATCCGATGCACCGGAAATCGTTGCTTGGGGTCCCATGGGGCCGCGCGGCGCTTTCAGATACAGCGTCCAAGTGGGGTGAAAATTGTCGCCCGTGACGGTGATGTGTGAAGTCAGATTCGGATTGTCTGGATCCAGCAGGACCACATTGGGCGTGATGACGGGCACCGGTCCGGCAGGGCCTTCCGAGCCCATCATGAAAACCTGGTAATGATCCCGGTTCCACATGTATGCCTTGGCACCCGTGACGTTGCCCTCGGTGTCTCGGTCCTCGATGATCCAGTACTTGCCGGTGTCCACGTCGTCATCGGTCAAGTTCTGCGGGAGGTCGTCGGGTTCGAGCAACGTATTGGGCTGCAGCTTGGGCAAAGGCGCGTTACTGCCCGCCGGCCCGGCGGGACCCATCAACGCCGCCAAGCTCAATTGCCCATTACCGCCGAATAGTTCAAGTGTGGCCGACACCTGATCGGGGGTGTCGAGGTCGGAAATCACGCCGAAGATATTGAGGTTGGCCGTCACTGTCTTCAGGAAGACCGAATCGCCAAGCTGCGGGGTGATAGGTGTACTCATTGAGACGGCTCCTCGTCTTCGATAGTGACTTTCGGTGTCACAGTCCATAATTCGGATGTACTGCTGTCCCCCACAGGGGGCGGATCAGGTTCGTTCAGGTGGACATAACTGCCATCGGGTAGTCGCCGCAGCCACACCCGATCGGTGTTCTGTTCATAGCCGCGCAGCGCCAGTGTCCAAGCACACGCGTCGACCACCAGCTGCAGGTACGTCATGTCGACGGTGTCGCCGCCAGGTGTCATGGGTTTCTGCAGCGCTTCGTGGATCTCGAGGTAGTTCTTCTGGACCGTGCGTACCAGATCCACATCGGCCGGTGTCGGATTGCGCATCAGCCGAAAACCGTGCCCTGGCCTAGCGCCATGGAAACCATCGCCGAGACACCCTGCAGGGCACGGAGTCCTTGGGTCAACGGATCGTCTTCTCTGCGATCGTCACCCACCGAAACCGAATATGTGACAGGACGCGACCGGTCGTACTCGTACCGGATCGCGAAGACCTGATCGACGTACAAGATCCCGTCTTGCTCAAATCCGACCCGATCGCCGAGGAGGATATCCTCGTTGATCACGTAGGGGGCGCTGTTGCGGATCGAGGACTTGAACGACCGGTAAGCTCGCCGCTTCCGGTTCAACTGCCTCAGTACCAGCAATGCACTGGCCACGTACGCGGTGCCCCGTTCGTAAAGCTCCTGGTATGCCAGGTCGCCCGTCAGGACACGCCGCTTGGGATCAGTAAACCGCATGTGCGCGAACAGCATGTCGTCAAACTGGCCTTGGTACAGCTCATCCAGGCCTGGTGAGCCTGGCGCCTGAAGACCTCCAGGCAGAACTGCAGACAGCTTGGCCAAGCCGAACTTGATCCCGAAAGTCTGCAGGTCGTTGACGATCTTGGGCGAATGCCCACCGGTCATCGCGGTGAGCACCGGCCCTTTGTGCTGAACGTACGCCGAATCGACGATCCCCGAGTGCTGGCTCTCCCAGAAGATCGCCCACGGCTTCTCGGGAGCCACTCCGAGGATACGCCGGAACAACGGATCGACTTCGCCGTCGTCATCGGTATCAATCGGGAACACGGTCTCGGTAATGAGATCGTCTGCCGTCGATGCGAAGAGGTTGATCACCCCGTCCAAGGCAGTGCCGGTGGGCCCCTCATAACCGGACTTGTCCTCGAAGGCGAAGACCACGCAGTTGCGGTGTGGCCGGGCCACATCGGCGAGGTCCCCCGCCAGCACCTCAAGTTCGGGGTGCGGGTTGTCTTCGTCTTCGGTGAAAAAGGTGTAGGCCCTGGCAATCACACCGGCATCTTGAAGCAGATCGGCCGTAGCGCTATGGAAGTCCGTCCAGGATCCGATCAGAATCGAAGTGCGGGACTGGTCCAGCAGCGGATTGACAAACTGCACCTGCAACGGCCAGGCCAACGGATCGATATTCGAGATACCGCCTTGGAACCAACCCGCCGGGTTGAGGATGTTCGTGATGAACGACAGCGGCTGGGAATA
>DATFCF010000787.1:0-2917 GCA_035253445.1 Mycobacterium sp. | reverse complement strand
GTCGGGATTGGCCTTCAGGTTGTGATACCAGCCCGGCGCCTTCGGGTCGCCACCTTTGGACGCGACGACGAGATAGGCATCGCCGTCCTTGGCGTAGGTCAGAGAATTCGTGCGCTGCAGTCCGGTCTTGGCGCCCGTGGTGTGCAGCAACAGGGCCGGTGGCGCGCCCGGTATCTTGTGCCCGATCCGCCCGTCGGTGGCTTTGTAAATCCTGTCGTGAAGCATCAAGAGCGGAAGGCCGATGTACTTCTCCCACATTGGCATACTCATGGCGTTCAGTCTTGCTGAGTAGCGTCCAGCTGCGCTAGTGCTTCGCGCAGCAGCCGGCCGGATACCTCCCGGTCCGGGTCGCGGCGCAGCAGCATGCCTTTGGCGAATGACAGCTTGTCCCCGTCGTGCCGGGGCAGCACATGCAAATGGATGTGAAACACGCTCTGGAAGGCGGCCTTGCCGTCGTTGATGACGACGTTGTTGCCGTCCGCGTGCAACCCGGATTGCCGCGCGGCGCGCGCGATGCGGTGCCCGATCTTGACCAAACCCGCCACCGTTTCCGGTGGCGTATCGGTCAGGTCGACGGTGTGTCGCTTGGGCATGACCAGCGTGTGGCCGCGGGTGAACGGCCGGATGTCGAGGATGGCCAGGTAGTCGTCGTCCTCGTAGATCCGGATCGCCGGGGCCTCGGCGGCCACAATGGCGCAGAACACACAGGGCATCCCGCCACGTTAGCGGCTCAGCTGCCGACGTTGTCCTTGGCCCACTCGGCCATGCGGCGGTCGCGTTCCTCGGCGGAGACCTCCTCGACGCGGGTCATCACCGTCCAGCGCTGGCCGAACGGATCGAGGATCGACGCGAACCGGTCACCGGTGACGAATGTCTGCGCGGGTTCACGGATGGTGGCACCGGCCCGCTCGGCCTTGGTGACGACGGCGTCGACGTCCTCGCAGTACAGCGCGACGGAGTGGGTGGCCGGACCCGACGGATCGGGCGCGGCGATCTGGTACGCCTCCGCGGGATCGCCGAGTTGGAGGCGGCCGTTTCCGAAGTCCAGTTCGGCGTGCGCGACTGTGCCATCGGGGCCATCCGTCCGTTCGACGAGCTTGGCGTCGAACACCGAAACGTAGAAGTCGATCGCCGCCGCAGCGCCGTCGATGCACAGGAACGGGGTCAGGCTCGTGTAGCCCTCCGGAATTGGTTTGACGCTCATGCCCGCCAGTTTCGTCGAGCGGGTGAGACGAAGTATTGGAGAAACGCGACAACGAACTCTGAAGCGTGAAATCGCCGGAACTGTTTGACCCGCAGGCGCACACTGACGTTGTGACCGTCCAGCAGCAATTAGCACTCGACAAGCTTTATGCACTTGACAACGTGGTGACGATCAAGATCACGATGCCGCAATCGGATTGGGAGGCGGTGCGCAACGAGCAGCCAAAGGGTGGCCGGTGCAACTTCGAATGGACCGGTGGCGCCCGGTTCACGTGGAAGAGGGCGACTTCGGTTGAAGTGTCGGGGACGACCTTTCCCGCGCGCACCACATTCAACGAGGTCGGTGTCAAGAAGAAGTCCTTCTGCGGCTCACTGAACAGTGAAAAGCCTTGCCTACATGTCGACTTCGGCAGGTTCAACAACGCCAACTTGCCCGCGATCGAAGCGCTGATCGGTTCGCGCTATCTGACTCTCAACAACTCGATTCAGGATCGGTCCTATATTCGGCAGCCGCTGGGTTACAAACTGCTCGGGATGGCCGGATTGCCCCATTCGCGTTGCAATTTCGCCAGGGTGTTCGTGAACGGAACGCTCATCGGGCAGGGGCTCGGCGGAGTAAACAGCCCGGGCATCTACGTCAATGCCGAGCCGGTGATGAAGCGCTACATCGAGCGCAACTTCAACGGCAATATGGACGGGAACCTGTACGAACTCGAACACAACGACGATTTCACGAACGACCGGCTGGATTTCATCTCGGTGGAGGATCTGTCCGAGTTCGAGAACAAGGCCGATCTGAAGTTCGCCAACAACCACATCGCCGCGCATGGTGTGGCCGGGGCGGCCCAGATGCTGGACCTGGAGCACTTCATCAAGCTCCATGCCATGGAGTTCTATCTCAAGCACTGGGACGGTTACGCCGGCAACACCAACAACACCTACATCTACAACGACGTAACGGCCGTCGAGGCGCCCGGCGTGGACGACGTCAAGTTCAAGATGATCCCGTGGGGCATCGACCAGACCTTCCAACCCGATAGGCCGTTCAAGCTGTCACGAAGCGGGCTGATCGCGAATCTCGTGCGCAGCGACGCCGCGCGCCGTGCGCAGTTGATCGCTCAGGTCCGGGCCTATCGGGAGACCGTGTTCAGCCGCGAGACCCAGCAGAGCGTATGGAAACCACTGATCAACCAAATGGAGGCACTGCTCGTCGGCTTTGGTGTGCCGAACGCGGTCAGGGAGATCGCGACGGTGCGGCAACAACTGCGGCTGGCCGAATCGGCCGGCTACCTATGCGCCGGGTTGCCCAGCGGCACAGCGGTCTATGTTCTCGACGAGGGCAGGAATGAGGCCCTGCACGCCAGCAACTCCGAGGGGGTACCGCCGGGCACACCGGCTCCGGTGAACTTCGAGGTGTACCACCACGCCCTCAAGGACGACAACGACAAGACGGACCTGTGGGTCTTCGACGACCTCGGCGTCGCGAAGTCGCTCACCAACCAGGCCTACGATCGCGTTCTCCATGCCAGCAAGCAGCTCACCGGCCAAGGGCACAAGTTCCTATACACATGCATGCCGAACAACACCGACCACTCCGAGGAGTTCTCGATCGAACCGGTTGACGCGCCGAACGAGTTCACCTTCAGTGGTTACTTCAAGTTGAAAAGTGTCCGCACGGATGAGCGCGCAACGTATGGAGACGACCTCACGCCAT
>DATFCF010000786.1:0-2202 GCA_035253445.1 Mycobacterium sp. | reverse complement strand
TGTCGCGGTTGAACTCACCGCCACCGGCGACATATGCCATGCCCCTAGTGTTCCCGCGAAAGTGGGGTTAATGCACGCATCGGAGACGCGAAGCGTGTGTCAAGCCCACACTCGGCCAGGAAGCTAGGCGTCGAGTTCGCTCGCGACGGCCCGCACCACCTCGGAGACCCGGCGCGCGACCTTGCGGTCCGGGTATTTGCCCTTGCGCAGCTCTGGCTGCACCGCGCTCTCCAGCAGCGTGATCATGTCCTCGACCATGCCGTGCAGTTCGTCGGGCGTGTGCTTGTGCTCGGCCACGGCGGCTTCGCGTCGCGTCCTGGTCAGGCTCGGCGGCGAGTCGAGGATCTTCAGGCTCAGCGCCTGCGGGCCACGACGGCCGGCCGCCATGCCGAACTCGACTCGCTGCCCTGCCTTGAGGCCGTCGACACCGGCAGGCAACGCCGAGGACCGGACGTAGACGTCCTCGCCCTCCTCCTGCGATAGAAAGCCGAAGCCCTTCTCGGCGTCGTACCACTTAACCCGGCCGGTCGGCACTGGTCTCACCTGCTTGTCTCTTGCGAACCATTACATCTGAACAATAGGAAAGCGTCCCGTCTGCGCCGGGACGCGATGGGGCTGATCCTACTCGGACGCCGCCGGGCCCAGCATCCTCTTTAGTCGGTAGTCTGAAACAACCGCTGGAGGGAAGATGCGCCTGATCCTGAACATCATCTGGTTGATCTTCGGCGGCTTGTGGCTGGCGTTGGGCTACCTGCTGGCAGCGCTGATCTGCTTCGTGCTGATCATCACCATTCCCTTCGGCTTCGCCTCGCTGCGCATTGCCGCTTACGCGTTGTGGCCGTTCGGCCGCACCATCGTCGAGAAGCCCGGGCCGCGACCCGGCGCGCTGATCGGCAACGTCATCTGGGTCATCCTGTTCGGCATCTGGCTGGCCATCGGCCACGTGATCACGGCGGTGGCGATGGCCATCACGATCATCGGAATCCCGCTGGCGTTGGCCAATCTCAAACTGATCCCGGTGTCGCTGATGCCCCTGGGCAAGGAGATCGTGCCCACCAATGAGACGCGCGGGGCGTCCGCAAGTTCGCGGGCCGCCGCATGACCGTCACCGCGCTCGGCGTGCCGTCGATCCAGCGCCCCGTCGCCGCAGCGCCGAACAGCGGCCCGCTGATCGACACCTTCGGCCGGATCGCCACCGACCTTCGGGTGTCGCTGACCGACCGCTGCAACCTGCGCTGCGCCTACTGCATGCCTGCCGAAGGACTGGACTGGCTGCCCGGCGAACAGCTGCTGCGCTCCGAGGAGCTGACCCGGCTGCTGGGCATCGCCGTCACCCGGCTCGGCATCACCAGCGTCCGCTTCACGGGCGGCGAGCCAATGGTCGCCAAGCACCTCGAGGATGTCGTCGCCGCGACGGCCGCACTCACGCCGCGCCCCGAAATCACGTTGACCACCAACGGCATTGGGCTCGACAAGCGTGCAGCGAAGCTGAAAAAGGCTGGGCTTGACCGGATCAACGTGTCGCTGGACACCGTCGACGCCGCACGCTTCGCCCACATCACCCGCCGTGACCGGTTGGCCGATGTGCTCGCCGGCCTGGAAGCCGCGAAGCAAGCTGGGCTGGAACCGGTCAAGGTGAACGCGGTGCTGGACCCGGTCACCGGGCTCGACGACGCGGTGGCCCTGCTGCGGTTCTGCCTCGACCACGGATACCAATTGCGCATCATCGAACAGATGCCGCTCGATGCCGGCCACGCTTGGCAGCGCGGGACCGCGATCGGCGCAGACGACGTGCTCGACGCGCTGCGGCGCCATTTCGATCTGACGCCCGACTCCGCGCCGCGCGGTTCGGCCCCGGCCGAGCTGTGGCAGGTCGTGGGGGGCTCAGGAGTCGTGGGCACGGTCGGCGTCATCGCGTCGGTGTCGCATCAGTTCTGCGGGGCCTGCGACCGCACCCGCCTGACCGCCGACGGACAGGTCCGCAACTGCTTGTTCGCCCAGCAGGAGACCGACCTGCGCCGTCTCATGCGCGCCGGCGCGGATGACGAGGCGATCGAAGCCGCGTGGCGCACCGCGATGTGGGCCAAGGCGGCTGGGCACGGCATCAACGACCCGGGCTTCGTGCAGCCGGACCGCCCGATGAGTGCGATCGGCGGCTAAGCGATGTCGATGACCACGACGGTGCAAGTGACCGTCCGCTTC
>DATFCF010000785.1:0-2614 GCA_035253445.1 Mycobacterium sp. | reverse complement strand
GCACCACCCGCACCGGGGTCGCGGTGAGCCACGACACGATCCACATCAGCATGAAGCCGACGACGAGCGCCACGATCGCCAAAATGCCTACGGCAATGGCGAACTGCGTTGGAGTGAGGTTCTGCAGCGTGACGGCGAACACCGCAAGAAGTGCGACGCCGACGACGGGCAACGAGCCCAGCAGCCACACCGTCATCAGCCGGCCCATGATTCCCGCGGTCAGCCGACGGGGCGGCGGCCCCGCTTGCAGCGCCTGTGCCGCCACCGGACGCAGTGCGAACTCGGTCAACAGGTAGCACGCGGTTGCGACGATGGCGCCGGCAAAGCCGATCGTGAAGAGGAACCGGGGGATAAATCTTGTGTCCTGCAAGCCGTAGAGCGTGGTGAACAGGACGGTCCCCACGCCCCACAGGACGAGATGCGCTTTCGCCACCCGCCACGGCGCCTGGAACGCGTTGAGCTGATCCCGGCGCGTCGGGGTGGTTTCCTCGATGGCCCAGCGCAGCGCATTGACCGTGCGCCGGGTAATCCAGAACGTGCCGATCATCAGCGCCAGAACTATGTACGCCGGGCACACCACCCAGGTGATCCAAAACGGTGCGTCGCTGAAGACGCTCGGCACCGGAAACGCCACGCCGACCAACAGCAGTGCCGTCGCGATGCCGATCGTGTTCGCCGCCAGGATGAAGATCGTCAGGATCACCTGAATGCGGATGCGTCGGCGAAGCTGACTCTCGGAGGACTTACCCAACAACCACGACCCATATTCGGGAGTATCGGGCAGCCGGCCGCTCTGCCGGGTCATCGTTTCCAGGACCCGGCCCAGCCGATGCGCGACGCTCCTTCTGGCGCTCATGGTGGCCTCAGCCTAAGTTGCCGGCCTTGCGCCTAAGGTGGTTCGGGTGCGTCTCGTGATCGCCCAGTGCACCGTCGACTACATCGGACGCCTGACCGCCCACCTTCCCTCGGCTCGCAGGCTGCTGCTGTTCAAGGCCGACGGATCGGTGAGCGTGCACGCCGACGACCGTGCGTACAAACCGCTGAATTGGATGAGCCCGCCATGCTGGCTCGTCGAGGAACCCGACGGGCCGGTGCCGATCTGGGTCGTCGAGAACAAGGCGGGCGAGCAGTTGCGCATCACCGTGGAGGACATCGAGCACGACTCCAGTCACGAGCTCGGTGTTGATCCCGGACTCGTGAAAGACGGCGTCGAGGCGCATCTACAGGCCTTATTGGCCGAACACGTCGAGTTGCTCGGAACCGGGTACACGCTGGTGCGGCGGGAGTACATGACCGCCATCGGGCCGGTCGACCTGCTGTGCCGCGATGAGCAGGGCAGGTCCGTCGCCGTGGAGATCAAGCGACGCGGTGAGATCGACGGGGTCGAGCAGCTCACTCGCTACCTCGAACTGCTCAATCGCGACACGGTGTTGGCGCCCGTCGCAGGAGTCTTCGCCGCCCAGCAGATCAAGCCGCAGGCTCGAACACTGGCCACCGACCGCGGGATCCGTTGCGTGACTTTGGACTACGACCAGATGCGCGGGATGGTCAGCGACGAGTACAAGCTCTTCTGACGACCTAAACTGGGCGGCATGCCCCGGCGCCGGACACCACCACGCCGGCAACGCTCGTTACCCCCGTTGCCGGTGAGCCGTCGGATCGAAACCGGGACTGACGGCTATGAGTACGAAGTCCGGCCGATCGCAGGGGCCCGCGCAACCAAGACCTACCGCTGTCCGGGTTGTGACCACGAGATCCGTTCCGGCACAGCGCACTTGGTGGTGTGGCCTGCCGACCTGGGGGAGCACTCGGTGGACGACCGGCGCCACTGGCATACGCCCTGCTGGACGCACCGGGCGACGCGTGGCCCGACGCGGAAGTGGTCGTAACGGCTCAGTGAGCGGAAATGTCGCTGGCAGGTTCGACGAGCTCGACCAGTACGCCGCCGGCGTCCTTGGGATGAATGAAGTTGATCCGTGAGTTTGCCGTGCCGCGGCGCGGGGCTTCGTAGATCAGCCGCACACCCTCTTCGCGGAGGCGTGCGGACAGC
Organism: Mycobacterium sp.; assembly: GCA_035253445.1. GTDB lineage: Bacteria > Actinomycetota > Actinomycetes > Mycobacteriales > Mycobacteriaceae > Mycobacterium. The sequence goes on along the minus strand of DATFCF010000785.1, from coordinate 564 downwards.
AAATCGAGATCACTGGTCCGATAAGCCAGCTGCTGCAGGCCGGGGCCGCGCTTGTCGATGAACTTGGCGATGGTCGAGGTCTCGTCCAGCGGCGACATCAGCTGGATCTGCGCACTGCCGACGGGCGCGCCGCGTACCGAGAGCATGGCTTCGCGGATGCCTTGATCCTCGTTGACCTCTTCGTGGAGCACGATCATGCCGAGACGGTCGTGATACCACTTGATCGCGACGTCGAGGTCGGGCACCGCGATACCGACGTGGTCGATGGCCGTAACCAAAGCGCTGGCGAGCGCTGGACGTGCATCTACGTGCTCGGTCGTCATAACGTAACGGTAACCTTTACCCGAATGTTTGCGTATGTGTGATCGGCCACACAGGTCCGCTGACCAATGCCTTGGAGGTATCGAATGACTACGTCTGTGATTGTTGCTGGGGCTCGTACGCCGGTCGGCAAGTTGATGGGGTCTTTGAAGGATTTTTCGGGTAGTGATTTGGGTGCGATCGCGATTTCGGGGGCGTTGGAGAAGGCTGGGGTTGCGGCGTCGGCTGTTGAGTACGTGATCA
>DATFCF010000784.1:0-3972 GCA_035253445.1 Mycobacterium sp. | reverse complement strand
GCGGTCCCGAAGCCGTACGCACTCCGGCTAAGGTCGTGCGACAGGGCTGACTCCGCGACGCTCGTCCGCCGTCGGCTTGGTTCAGCCCGAGGACGCCCTGTCCGATACGGGCTACCGGGCGCACTGGCCGACGCCTTGACGGCATGGACCGGGCCGCCTACAAGTCAGCCTGAGTCAATCAAGGATTCCGTCCAATGCGCGGATGTCAAGCGGCCATGGCGGGCACCCGTGGGCTCGTATTCACTAGCTTGTTCACCCTTCTTGCCGGCTGTCTATCGTTTGACGTAGAGGTGGTTGTGGAATCGCAGGTCCACCCTGGCATCGAGATCGTGTGCCGGGGCGAGGTGCAACTCACGGCCGATGGCTGTCGTGCCTGGGGCGACGAGCTGCTCGCCGCCCCAGCGGCGCTCGCTCCCGGCGGCACCACCCGACTCATTCTGACCGCGAACTCCGGGAACGCTCGCTGCGCGGCTGACTTCTACGTCAACGAAGGTCGACCCGCCGCAGTGACAGCAGCCGTCCGCTGCCCCTGATCGTCGAGGCTAGATCGGATTGGGAGATGTGCGACCCGTCATCCCCTCCGCGACAGTCACCTAAGCCACCGCGACCAGAGTCGAAATGCGCACTAGGTTGGGCGTGGGTTATCCCCATCCGCGCCGGTGATCCCGGCGTCTGTGTCCGCGTACCCTCATTCGTACCCTCAAGCCGGCCGTAACCCACCGGATGCGGCCGTAACCCACCGCAACAACCGTACTCAGCCGGAGCCGACCGGACGTTTACCGCGATTCCGGTATGCGGTACCAAGTCTCATCTAGGCCGATTCTGAGCACGAATTCGGCCTGTTCGTTTCCGCGGTACCCTCATTCGTACCCTCACCTGGCTTCCTGGGCGTCCCTGACCGCGTCATCGTCCTCACCTGGGGGCATGTCGCCATCTACGACAACGGCACCCGGATCGCCACGCGCAGCCCGATGCGGCTCCTGGGCGAACTGGCCCTCATCGATGAACGCCCGCGAAGTGCATCGGTCATCGCCGAGGGCTCCGTCACCGCCTATGAGCTCGGGCGTGAGGAAGCGGGCCGACTGCTCACCGACGTCACGTTCCTCCGCGGACTAGCCGATGAAGGCGGCCGCGAAGTTCGCTTGCATCTCTCCCACCCCGACGAACACCTTCGACAGCTGGTGCGACGGTCGAGGCCGTCGTAGGCCGTCTCAGTTGCGCTGCTGGCGGCCGAGCCGGCAGCCGCGACGACCAAAACCTGGCGCCGGAGCCGGTCGTACCTGAACTTCGTCCGTCCGAGCAGGGCGTGGGCCGCGTGGAGCTCGCGGATGATCTGCCGCTTGTCGGCATGCGACGTTTCAGCAGGTAGCCGGTATGCGGTACCAAGTCTCATCTAGACCGATTCTGAGCACGAATTGGCCGTAGATGAAGCGTGGTAGAGCATCGGCTGCTCACGCACCGCCGGGTTAACTATTGTGGAGGGGTGGTTAAGTCCCCATTGACAGCAAGAGCAGAATTCCCTTGTCGGCTACGGCGCCGTCGGCGCAAGCCGATCAACGGAGGGGATCAGCACCATGTCCCGGGCTTCGCGCGTCGCGAGTGTCATCGCTGTCACGTTCATCTCATTAACGTCCGGCGTCACAGCCGGCAATGACTCAGCGGTTGCCGCGTCTCCCGAAGTGGCAGCCCTCGTCGAAACGTATGGGCTCTCGCTGCCGAAGGCTGAGGAGCGGCTCGTTCAGCAGGATGAAGCCGGTCGGCTCGAGGCAACCCTGCTCGAGGCTCTCGGTGACCGCTTTGCTGGTCTTTGGATTCATCAAACAGCCGACTTCCGAGTCAGCGTGGCTGTCGTGGACGGCGCAGAGGATAGTGCGCGCAGCGTCATCGACGATTCCCCCCTTCGCGGCGTCGTCAATGTCGTCGCAGCTGACAACTCGCTCGCGGAGTTGGTGCAGGCTGCGACTGTGCTGCGCTCCAGAACAGACCTCGTCCCGTTCGATCTTGACGTCGATGTCGTCCGCAACCGCGTGGTTGTCTATGTGACTTCGCGCGCGGCGCTTAACGACTACATGGCGGAAACGCGGCTGGCCCTTCCTGACTCAGCCACGGTGGAGATTGTCGACGAGCTGTCGCACCCGGCAGCGGACATCTACGGCGGACTGTCGCTGAGCTGTGGCACATCTGGCTTCTCCGTGCGGAGCACAGTGAGCGGCGAGCGCGGAATCACAGCCGCCGGCCACTGCGGGAACAGCCAGTCATACCAAGGCGCACCACTCGCCTGGCGGACAACCCGCCTCTTCGGCAACCACGACGAAGCCTGGTTCAGTGCCCCGGGCCTGTTCAATGTCCGATCGGGATGGATCAATGACGGCCTTGGTGGCCGAAACATCATCGCCGTTCGTCACCGCGACAACCAGGCAATCGGCGCCTTCGTGTGCAAGTACGGCAAGACCACCGGCTTCGACTGCGGCAACATCACGTCGAAGACGTTTGCTCCGAACTGGGTCCCTAACGCGGCACCTACCTTCATCACCGCGAGGAAGGAGGGTGTCGACATGGCGAGCGGCGGTGATAGTGGCGGCCCGATCTTCTCCAGCAATGGCGCTTGGGGGATGGTCGCCGGCTCGGTAGGATCGAACAACATCGATCAGGTGATCTACGTCGCCATCAACTACGTGGAGGCGGGGCTGTCGGTAAGAGTCACCTTCCCGGGCCAGTGACTCGGCTGGCGCTACTGGTCCTGCTGTTGACTGCCTGTCAGGCCGCCGACATGACCTCCCCACCGCCGACGATGAACGCCGACGTGTACTTCCCGCAGCACGAGTTGACCGAGCAGACGGGAGTGCCGACCGGCGATCTCGTCGCGCGGTTCCGGCTTATCGAGGGATGCCTGGTGCTTGAGTCCGACGGCGCCGCGTATCTCGCGCTGTGGCCGGCGGGCTATCAGCTCGAAGAGGGCGAGCCCGTTGCCGTCAGCGACGAAGGCGGCGCGATCGTCGCGCGGGTTGGGCAACAGCTCCATGTCGGAGGCGGGATCTACATGGACGATCAGCGAGCATTCGTCGAAGAGCTAGTGGGTGCCCCCATCGAAGACCGTTGCGTGGCAGAGGGGTATTGGCTGGTCAGCGAGGTGCTGGAGTAGGAGGAGTCTGTTCTCACTGTCTTGGACTGCTGCTCCTGCGAACGTCTGCCCTTTACCTTGTCCGACTGAATTCGCTTTCGGCGGCCCGCCAGCTTCTCCGTGCATAGCCAAGGTCCTCCGGGTCGTGCCGCACCGCTAATAAGTGGCTGGCAATCGCCTCCGAGTACCGTCCCCTCACAAGCGCAACGGATGTCGCTGTACCCTCATTCGTACCCTCAAGCCGGCCGGAACGCACCAGCACTGGCCGGATACCACCGTAACAACCGTACTCAGTCGGAATCCGCCGGACGCTCGCCGCGACTCCGGTATGCGGTACCAAGTCTCATCTAGCCCGATTCCGAGCACGGATTGGGCCTTCTCGGTCGGGCTGTACCCTCATTCGTACCCTCAAACCTTCCCGATCGCCGTCTGCTCGCGTGGCGACGCGGAGTCGCCGACGTCCACGACGCGCGATTGCGGAAGCCCGTTCGGCGATCGCCTGTCGCACTGGCTCGGACGGCCCAAAGCAGCCCGGGAGAACAACGAGCGCCACGCCCATCACTGTGCGCGCGGCCGAGGCTGGGTCACGTGCAGAACAGGGGGTCGTCGCCCTCGACGCGCGGCCACCGCTCGTAGGTGTCGTCAACTCTGAGGTACACCGAGGACGAGTCCGCTGGATCGAGCCACAGTTCGAGTGCGCCGTTCGAGTAGCCAGTGTCGACCGCTCCTGGCGGGAGCTCAGCATCGGCCTGGAACGCCGTCGCTAATTCACTGACGAACAGGTGGTCGGGGTCACGCACGTACTGATCGTTCATATCGGCTGGAACGCCAGCGACGTCGCCGGTGCGGCC
>DATFCF010000783.1:0-2814 GCA_035253445.1 Mycobacterium sp. | reverse complement strand
CGCCACCTTCGCACCCGTACGCGTCACCGTGTCCACGATCTTGCGCGCGGAGGAGTCGATGACCTCGTGGTCGTAGGCCTTGAGCCTGATGCGGATCTTCTGTCCCGCCACGCTTCTCCTACCTCACTCTTGCTTGGGTCCCGGCGCACTTCGCGCTGGTATGCCGCCGCTGTTCATCTGTCTGTGGTCCACCGGTCCCCGCGGTCGGGTGTGTCGCCCGTACGCGCACTCGGCCGCGGCGAAAATCGTCACGCTCGAGATGGGGACCGGATGCGCCCGTTTGGACGCTGGTCGGATGCCCCGGCCAGGCGCAAACCCGGCTCAAGACAACCCGAACAGTATGCCTTAAACCCGGGGCCTCCTCCAAATCTCTGGTCATGGGAAACCCCAGCTGTTCTTACTCCAGAGTAAGGTAGGCCCGCATGGCAGCCACGACCACCACATATCGGATGTGGAAACGCCTCGCCGAGCGCCCCGGCGGCACCCGCCTGTTCTCGGTCGCGGCGATGGCGCGGGTGCCCTATTTCGCGACGATCGTGCCGCACGTGGTGCGAATGGAGCCTGGCCTGGCCGAGGTGACGGTGCCCAAGTGGTTCTTCATCTACAACCACCTGCACACGGTGCACGCGATCGCGTCGTGCAACGCCGCCGAGATGGCCATGGGCATGCTCATGGAGGCGACGGTGCCCACCAGCCATCGATGGATCCCCAAGGCGATGAATGTGCAATACCTGCAGAAGGCGACGACGTCACTGCGGGCGCAGGCCCGGCTCGAGCCTCCCGACTTCACGTCGATCACCGAGGGCACGGACGTGGTGGTGCCGGTCAGCGTCGTCGACAAGTCCGGAACAGAAGTCGTGCACGCCGACATCACCTGCTGGGTCACGCCTTCATAGCTTCCCGTCCGCGCTATCCCTCCAGATATGTGCCGTGACCCTCGCGCACCAGGCCGTCGCTGTCGAAGACCAGCACCTCGTTGACCAGCCCGCCGCGCTCATTGCGGTAGTTGACAACCAGAACCGATTCGCCGCGGTACACACCGACCATGTCGAAGCGCAAGTCCGGCAACGTCTTCAACGCCGTCGCCCAGTACTCGCGCAGCGCGGGCTTACCGCGCACCACGCCCTTGGTTTCGGGCAGCACCCGCGCCGCCACTGGCGAGGTGAACACGACGTCGTCGCGGAAGTGGCGCAGCACAGCCTCGATGTCGTGGGCATTCCAGGCCCGCACCCAGTCTTCGGCGTACGCACTGGGATCGGGAGTGGGCATCGGTTCTAGCCTTTCAAGCTCGCCCAGAACGGGCACTGGTGCGTTTTCTCGAAGCTGGTGATGACGCGACTGCCGTCGGGCTGCAACGACATGCGCTCGCCCGCTGCCGGGTCGTCGCCTAGTTGCGGCCAGTCCGGCTGGCCCGCGACGCTCGGCGAGCCCGTCGCGACGAACTGGGCCCAGTAGTCGATCATCTGGTCGGCAAGCCGCTGTTGGGCAGGATTCAGCGGGGGCGCGTCGCCAACGTCGAACAGATAGCGCAGTTCCAGCGAATGACTGGCGCCCACCTCAAAGGGTAAGTCCTGCAACGGCTCCGGAGCAGGCGCATTGGGGTCATTGAATTCGTAGGCGTATACCGGTTCGGTCTTCACAAGATCCTCGGACATCCGGTCGGCCAAACATGCGAATGCGCGATCGGTGATAGCTGCCGAGTACGCCAGCGGCACGCTGCCGCCGAACCGATCCGGCGGATAGTGCGCGGCGACTGCAGCGGCGTCGGCGCCGAAGGTCTCGGACAGCAAGTGCGGGTATCTCTCGGCCGTGTAGTCCTGACCCTGCCGCATGAACTGCCCCGCAACGAACAGGGTGAACTCGTCGCGGTTGCTGCCGATCAACACGGGAACCCGCGCCGCACTCCCCTCGGCGAACGCGGTGACCGGGTCGACGGGTAGCGCGGCGGTCCCGGTGACCGGGCCGGTCACCGCGATACCACCGAAATCGGAGTACGTGGGCGCCCCGTGCAGCTTGTCCGCCGGCAGATCGCGCAGACACTGAGCTGCCAATTCCATTAGGCCGCAACCGAGGCCGACTGCGTAATCGATGCTGCGCTGCTCTGCGGCGGGCAGTGCCCCTTGCGCTTGGCATGGCCCGCTTTGGATTATCGCCGCCCGGAACAACCCGGCCGAGCCCGGCGCGACGAGATGGTCACACACCGACATGGCGCCCGCTGATTCACCGCCGATCGTGACCTTGGCGGGATCACCGCCGAAGTTGGCGATGTTGTCGCGCACCCAGCGCAGCGCCGCTTGTTGGTCGGCCAGCCCGTAGTTGCCGACGTCCCCGGCCGGCCCGAGCGCGGGATGGGCCAGGAAACCGAGCGCACCCAGCCGGTAGTTGATGGTGACGACGACGATGTCTCCCCTGCTGACCATCCGTCGCGCGTCGTAGATGTCGCCGCTGCCGTTGATGAAACCGCCACCGTGGATCCAAACCAACACGGGGCGTAGCTGATTCGACGGCGGCGGTGTCCACACATCGAGGTTCAGGCAGTCCTCACTGCTGGCGCGGTCGGGGTCGAGGTTGTTCGCGGCGTCCTGGATGCACCGCGAGCCCTGGTGGGTCGCGTCGCGCAAACCGGACCACGGCGGCACCGGAGACGGTGGCCGCCACCGCGATATCGGGGCATCCGGCAGCGGCCGCGTAATCGAGCGAGCGGCGGGTCGCCGCGGCGAGGTCGGCCTGGGCCTGGCACGGCGCGCTCATCAGGATCGCGGCCCGGAACAATCCCGCCGAGCCGGGTGACACGAGGTGATCGCACACCGACAT
>DATFCF010000782.1:0-6809 GCA_035253445.1 Mycobacterium sp. | reverse complement strand
GCCGAGATGAGCGAGCACCTGCGCTATCTGTCGCAGCATGCCCGTATCCCGGTATCGGTGATGCCCAACGCCGGTCTGCCCGTGCTTGGCGCCACTGGCGCCGAATATCCGTTGCTGCCAGACGAACTCGCCGAAGCACTGTCGGGCTTCGTTTCCCAGTACGGGCTTGCGCTCGTCGGCGGTTGCTGCGGCACCACACCCGAACACATCCGCAGGGTCGCCGAGGCCATTCCCAATGTTGAACGGGCGCAGCGCACGATCACCTATGAACCTGCGGTGGCATCGCTTTATTCGTCGACGCCGTTCGCCCAGGACGCGTCGGTGCTAATGATCGGTGAGCGGACGAACGCCAACGGCTCCAAGGCTTTCCGCGAGGCGATGATCGCCGAGGACTGGCAGAAGTGCCTGGACATCGCCAAGGACCAGACTCGCGACGGCGCGCACCTGCTGGATCTGTGCGTGGACTACGTGGGCCGCGACGGCGTCGCGGACATGAACGCGGTAGCCAGCCGGCTGGCCACCGCCTCGACGCTGCCGATCATGCTGGATTCCACCGAAACCCCGGTGCTGAAGGCGGGTTTGGAGCATCTCGGCGGCCGGTGCGCGGTCAACTCCGTGAACTACGAGGACGGCGACGGACCCGAGTCGCGGTTCCACAAAACGATGGAACTGGTCGCCGAGCACGGCGCGGCGGTGGTGGCGCTGACCATCGACGAGGAAGGCCAGGCCCGTACCGCCGAGAAGAAGGTCGAGATCGCCGAGCGATTGATCGCCGACATCACCGGTAACTGGGGTGTGGACGAGTCGTCGATCCTGATCGACACACTGACATTCACGATCTGCACCGGGCAGGAAGAGTCGCGCCGCGACGGCATCGAGACCATCGAGGCCATCCGGCTTCTGAAGCGCAAGCACCCGGATGTCCAAACGACACTGGGGCTTTCGAACATCTCGTTCGGCCTCAACCCGGCCGCGCGGCAGGTGCTCAACTCGGTCTTCCTGCACGAGTGCCAGGAGGCCGGACTGGATTCGGCGATCGTGCACGCATCGAAGATCTTGCCCATGAACAGGATCGATGAGAAGCAGCGCGAGGCCGCGCTCGATCTCGTGTATGACCGCCGGCGTGAGGGTTACGACCCGCTGCAGGAACTGATGGGAATGTTCGAGGGCGTGTCGGCGGCGTCGTCGAAGGAGTCGCGTGCCGCCGAACTCGCGAAGCTGCCCTTGCTGGAACGGCTGGCGCGGCGCATCGTCGACGGCGAACGCAACGGCCTGGAGGCCGACCTTGACGAGGCGATGACACAGAAGCCGCCGCTGAGCATCATCAACGACGACCTGCTCGCCGGCATGAAGACCGTCGGCGAGCTGTTCGGTTCCGGCCAGATGCAGCTGCCGTTCGTGCTGCAATCCGCAGAGGTGATGAAAACCGCTGTGGCCTACCTGGAACCGCACATGGAGAAGGCCGAGGACGACTCGGGCAAGGGCCGCATCGTGCTGGCAACGGTCAAGGGCGACGTGCACGACATCGGCAAGAACCTCGTCGACATCATCTTGACGAACAACGGCTACGAGGTCGTCAACATCGGCATCAAGCAGCCGATCACCAACATCCTCGAGGTGGCACAGGACAAGAGCGCCGACGTGGTCGGGATGTCGGGGCTGCTGGTGAAGTCCACTGTGGTGATGAAGGAAAACCTGCAGGAGATGAACAGCCGCGGGGTGGCCGACCGGTTCCCGGTGCTGCTTGGCGGCGCGGCGTTGACGCGCAGCTACGTGGAGAACGATCTCGCCGAGGTGTACGAGGGCGAAGTGCATTACGCACGTGACGCGTTCGAGGGCCTCAAGCTGATGGACGTCATCATGAGCTCCAAGCGGGGCGACAAGGTCGACACAGACAGCCCGGAGGCGATCGCGGCACGCGAGAAGGAAGCCGAACGCAAGGCCCGTCACGAGCGCTCGAAACGCATTGCCGCCGAACGCAAGGCCAAGGAAGCGCCGGTCGAGGTGCCCGAGCGCTCCGACGTCGCCGCCGATGTCGAGGTGCCTGTCCCGCCGTTCTGGGGCGCGCGCGTGGTCAAGGGTGTCGCGGTCGCCGATTACACCAGCCTGCTCGACGAACGTGCGCTGTTCCTCGGCCAGTGGGGATTGCGCGGTGTGCGCGGCGGCGAGGGCCCAACCTACGGAGAGCTGGTGGAGACCGCAGGGCGCCCGCGGTTGCGGTACTGGCTGGACCGGCTGTCCACCGAAGGCATCCTCGCTCACGCGGCCGTGGTCTACGGCTATTTCCCCGCGGTGTCCGAGGGCGACGACGTCATCGTGCTCACCGAGCCCAAACCGGATGCGCCGGAACGATTCCGGTTCACCTTCCCGCGCCAGCAGCGCGACCGGTTCCTGTGCATCGCCGACTTCATCCGATCACGTGAGTTTGCGGCCACGGCCGGCCAGGTTGATGTGTTGCCGTTCCAGTTGGTGACGATGGGGCAGCCGATCGCCGATTTCGCCAACGAGCTGTTCGCGTCGGACTCGTACCGCGACTATCTCGAGGTGCACGGCATCGGTGTGCAGCTGACCGAAGCGCTGGCCGAGTACTGGCACAAGCGGGTTCGCGAAGAGCTGAAGTTCGCTGACCATCAGATGGCTGCCGAGGATCCCGACTCCGTCGAGGACTACTTCAAGCTCGGCTACCGTGGCGCGCGGTTCTCGTTCGGCTACGGGGCATGCCCCAATCTCGAGGACCGCGCCAAGATGATGGAGCTCTTGGAGCCGGGCCGGATCGGCGTGACGCTGTCGGAGGAGCTACAGCTGCATCCCGAGCAGTCCACCGACGCGTTCGTGCTGCACCACCCAGAGGCCAAGTACTTCAACACGTAATCAGCGGAATATCGCGGCATTGCGCGCGGCCCACTGTGCCACCGGTTCGGCCGGCGTGCCGGTGAGTTCGGCCACCACCTGATTGGCTTGCTGAGGCGCGTCGACGCCCTCGGCCATCAAGTCGAGATACCAACCGACTTCGTCGCCCCTGATCGGCCGCAGCGCCTCCTCGGCCTCGGCCCTGCTGCACCGCTCGAAGGTGACGTCGACGCCGATGCCGACGCCGATCTGCTCGGCGATCTGCGCACGAGTCAGCGCCTCCGGCCCGGTGAGCTCGTAAGACCGGCCGTAGTGCGAACGCTCGGGCTTGACCAAAAGCGTTGCGGCCACGCGGGCGATGTCGTCCATCGAGATGGGCGCCTCGACCACGGATGGATACGGCTCACGGACCGTGCGCGTCGCCTTGATGGGCTCGGACCACATCGCGAAGTTCTCCAGAAACTCGCCAGGCCCCAGCTGGGTATTGACCACGCCGGACGCCGCGATGGTGTCGGAGTGAGCTTGCCAGTGCGCACCGCCCGAGAGGGCGACGACGTACTCCACGCCTGCCTTCTTGACCAGGTCGAGCGTGGCGGCCAGGGTGTGGGGCAGCGGTGCCAGATAGACCCGTTCGACGCCGTCCAGCGCGGCCGGCAGCGATTCCGGGTCGCCGAGGTAACCCGTGACCGCCGCCACGCTGTCGGGCAGCTTCGCTTTGGCGGGATTCTTCGTCAGTGCACGGATATCGTTGGCCCCCAGGTCGATCAGGTGATCCACGATGCGTCGGCCGATGTTTGCAGTGGCTCCGGTCACGAGAATTGTCATGAGTTTGACGCTAACCGAGTGCACCGACAACAATCGTGGGCATGCAAGCGGTGCTGTTCGATATGGATGGCACCCTCGTCGATTCCGAAAAGCTCTGGGACATCTCGCTGGCGGCGTTGTACGCCGAACTCGGCGGCACGCTGACGCCAGAAGTCCGGTCGTCGATGGTGGGAGGCTCTGCCGAGGACACCATTCGGACGGTCTACACCGACCTCGGTTTGACGATGGACCCGGTGGCGATGGCCGACTCCGCCCGCTGGTTGCATGAGTACACCGCCGAGCTGTTCGCGGGCGGATTGCCATGGTGCGACGGCGCGCAGGAGTTGTTGGAAGCGCTTGCCGCCGAAGGAACCCCGATGGCGTTGGTTACCAACACCCAGCGCGCGCTCACCGAGAGCGCATTGAACAGCATTGGACGCCACTACTTTTCCGCCACCGTATGCGGCGACGAAGTGTCGAGCGGCAAACCCGCGCCCGACCCCTATCACCGGGCGGCGGCGTTGCTGGACCTGCCGCCTTCGGTATGCCTCGCCATCGAGGACTCGGTCACCGGTACGACGGCCGCCGAAGGCGCCGGATGCCCGGTGTTGGTGGTACCCAACGACGTAGCGGTACCCCCAGGACCGCGGCGGCACCACATCTCGTCGCTCGCCGAAGTGGCCGTCACCGACCTGCGGCGGGTTTTCGCCGAACTCAGCACGCAGTTCGGAGAACGCACCGCCTGACGTCGTCGTAAGTGATTGACTGTGACTTCCATCACGCAATGCTGCTTGGGGGGTGTCACATGACTCACGGACCGGTTGGCGATTCAGCAGCCAGCGTGGAGTACGAAGAAACCGAGCATGCCGGCCGCGTCGTCCGGATTGCGTCCGTTGCCGCCCTCGGCGGATTGCTGTTCGGCTACGACAGTGCCGTGATCAACGGCGCGGTCTCGGCGATAGAGGGTGAGTTCGGTGTCGGCGGCTTCAAGCTCGGCTTCGCCGTAGCGTCGGCCTTGCTCGGAGCCGCCCTCGGCGCGGTCACCGCAGGCAGGCTGGCCGACAAGATCGGGCGGTTGGCGGTGATGAAGATCGCGGCGCTGCTGTTCTTGATCAGCGCGATCGGTGCGGGCCTTTCCTACAATTTCGTGGGCAGCAACGACGATCATTACCTCGGACTGCCCAGCGGCGTCTGGATGCTGGTGGTCTTCCGGATTGTCGGCGGCATCGGCGTCGGCGTCGCCTCGGTCATCGCGCCGATGTACATCGCAGAGACGTCGCCACCGCGGATCCGCGGGCGGCTCGGCTCGCTGCAACAGTTGGCGATCGTGACGGGCATCTTCCTGTCGCTGGCGATCGACTACGTGCTGGCCGAATTGGCCGGTGGTTCCGGCGAAGAGCTGTGGTTGGGGCTTGAGGCCTGGCGCTGGATGTTCATCGCGATGGCGCTGCCGGCGATCCTCTACGGTGTGCTGGCGTACACCATTCCGGAATCGCCGCGCTACCTCGTCGCGAAGTATCGGATTCCAGAAGCCCGCAAGGTCTTGTCGGTGCTGCTCGGCGAGAAGAGCCTTGAGCTGACGATCACCAGAATCCAGGAATCGCTGAAAGCCGAGAAGCCGCCGTCGTGGCGTGACTTGCGCAAGCCGACCGGCGGTGTCTACGGAATCGTCTGGGTGGGCTTGGGACTGTCGGTGTTCCAGCAGTTCGTCGGCATCAACGTGATCTTCTATTACTCCAACATCCTGTGGGAGGCCGTCGGATTCGGCGAAAGCGCCGCCTTCATCATCACGGTCATCACCTCGGTGACCAACATCGCGACCACGCTTATCGCGATCGCACTGGTGGACAAGGTCGGCCGCAAACCGCTGCTGCTGATCGGCTCGATCGGGATGGCGGTCACGCTGGGCACGATGGCGGTCATCTTCGGCCTCGTCGCCGAACTCCAGCCGAACGACGAAGGTGAGCTGGTGCCGATCCTGCCGGGTGCCTCCGGCCCGATAGCCCTGATCGCCGCCAACCTCTTCGTGGTTGCGTTCGGCATGTCATGGGGGCCGATGGTGTGGGTGCTGCTCGGTGAGATGTTCCCCAACCGCATCCGGGCGGCCGCGCTCGGTCTTGCCGCGGCGGGCCAATGGGTCGCCAACTGGTTGATCACCGTGACGTTCCCGGGGTTGCGCGATCATCTGGGCGCCGCATACGGCTTCTACGCGCTGTGCGCGTTGCTGTCGTTCGCGTTCGTCTGGCGGTGGGTAGAGGAAACCAAGGGCATGCACCTGGAGGATATGCACCGCGAGGCGTATCACCACGAGGCGCATCCCGCGCCGCACTGACGTCCGTCGCGGCGAAACCGCCGTGACTTTGCTGGTCCGGGCGTGAAACAATCGCGTCCCGTGAAAACCTTCGATGCCCTATTCGCCGAGTTGAGCGAGCGTGCGCGCACTCGACCTGCCGGTAGTGGCACAGTCGCCGCGCTGGACGGCGGCGTACACGGGCTGGGCAAGAAGATTTTGGAAGAGGCCGGCGAGGTGTGGCTGGCCGCCGAACACGAGAGTGACCAGGCGCTAGCCGACGAGATCAGCCAGTTGCTGTACTGGACGCAAGTCTTGATGATCTCTCGCGGCCTGACCCTCGACGACGTCTACGAGAAGCTGTGATGTCTGCGCTTCGCGCAAGCGGCTCATCGCCGAACGGCAATCTGCGCGTCGCCGTGCCCAACAAGGGCACGCTGTCCGAACGAGCCGCCGAGATCCTGTCGGAGGCCGGGTACCGGCGGCGAACCGATCCGAAGGATCTGACCGTCCTCGACCCCGCCAACAACGTCGAGTTCTTCTTCCTGCGGCCCAAGGACATCGCGATCTACGTCGGATCGGGACAGCTGGACTTGGGCATCACCGGTCGCGACCTCGCGCAGGAATCCGATGCGCCGGTCCGCGAGCGACTGGCACTGGGCTTCGGGGGATCGACTTTCCGCTACGCAGCGCCGGCGGGACGACAATGGCGTGTCGAGGATCTCGCCGGCAAACGGATCGCCACCTCCTTTCCGCATCTGGTGCGAAAAGACTTGGCGGCGCGTGGGATTGACGCGGCGGTCATCCGGCTCGACGGCGCGGTGGAGATTTCGGTGCAACTCGGTGTGGCTGACGCCATCGCCGA
>DATFCF010000781.1:0-5836 GCA_035253445.1 Mycobacterium sp. | reverse complement strand
GATCGACCGGTACACCAGCAGCAACATCAGGATGATCACGCCGAACGTGGCCATTTCGATGATTCGGACGCTTCGGTCGCCGGCGATCTGCTGGTCCGCCGCCAGCGCCGACGATCCCGTCACGAAGACCTTGACACCCGGCGGGGGAGACAGCCCGCCGACAATCTTCTGAACCGCCTCCACCGACTCGTTCGCCAGCATTTCGCCCTGATTACCGGCGAGGTACACCTGCACATACGCGGCTTTGCCGTCGTTGCTCTGTGCGCCGGCTTCCGTCAGCGGATCGCCCCAGAAGTCCTGAACGTGCTCGACGTGCGTGGTGTCGGCTTCGAGCCGGTCGATCATTTCGTTGTAGAACCGGTGCGCCTCATCGCCGAGGCGCTGATCGCCCTCCAGCACGATCATCGCCGAGCTGTCGGACTCGAACTCTTCGAAGACCTGGCCGTTGCGCGTCATCGCGATCACCGACGGCGCATCGTCGGGGCTCATCGACACGGACCGCATCTGGCCCACGACTTCGAGCTGCGGCACGGCGACGTTCAGTACCGCGACGACAGCTATCCAGCCGAGGATTATCGGGACCGAGAGCCGGCGGATCCACATCGCCAAGCCGCTTCGGCGCGTCTGCTCGGGTGCTGGGGCGGGGTCAATGACCGGAGCGCTCATGAAACCCGGTCCTCAACGTGCCAATTGGCCACCTTGGCAGACTCCTCCCGACGGCCTTGCTTCCCGCATAGTCCTACCAGAACCGGACGTCACACGGTGAGCTTCGCCGACGGCAGTCGCCGCCAGTAGACCGCTACAGCCGGCCCACGGCGTAAGTTGCAGCCTCGCCGACCATCCCGTTCACGCCGTACAGGGCGTGCGCGATCGAGGGCCCGCCGACGGGAGCGCCATTGCAGATCGTGTCGTCGGGAGCGCACAAGTCGATGGTCTTGCCTGTATACAGCGGGCCGATCACGACCGCTGGCGCGCCGATATCGCTCATGAACTGCTCCGAAGGCCGGCCGAACAAGGTGACCGCTGCGACGTGGTTGGCTATCGCGGGCGGCATCGGGTTGGGGATGAACCCTCGATACTCAACGGGCACCGACTCCGGTATCGCAGCTGCGGTGACGTAACCCGCCACGACGGCGCCTTGAGAGAATCCACCGAGCAGAATCCTGGTGTCGGGACAGTTCGCCGCCGTTGCCTCGATATGAAGGCCCGCGTCCCTGATCCCGTCGATGACGGTCCTGGCGAATCCGATGCGGTCGCCAAAATCGCTGCTGGCCGCGTAGTTGACCGGATAGACCGTCATCGTCCGCGTGCCGAGCTGTGATTGCAGGGTGTCGACGAACGCCTGACCAACCCCGCCAACTCCCGGCGGCTCGCTGGTTCCGCGGGCGAACACCACCTCGACGTCGGGGCAGGGCTGCGCGGTTGCCGACGGGATAGGCGCGCTGAGCACGATGGCCGCGGCTGACACCACCGCAGCACCAAGAACACGAGCGATGTGGCGCGCGCTCATGACTCGATGCTCACATATCGCGCGGACGGGAATGCTCGATTCGCCATTGATTGCCCCTCTCTACAGCGGGACCCATACCGGTCCCATCCAAATACCCCATGCCCGGTCGGGGATCCCATACCGGCCTCAGGTCTTGTGGCACCCACGACGGGGTGAGCGGCGGTGGTGGCGCCTACGCAGGCGTCCACGGCTGTCCCCACGACGGCCGGGGAGGCATCGGTCGTCCGAGCGTTGCCGGACGCGGAGACGGCGGCGGCCTACATTCGTCGGTCGCTGGATTCCACACCCGGAGCTTCTGGCACGGTGACGAGTGGGCCTCCGGCGTCGAGAACATCACGACCCCCATGGAAGCCGATGCCACGAGGATGCCGGCGATGAGACGACAACGTCCCCGCATCGGATGACCTCCCAGGAGAAACGCGCCGGCACCGGCCGCGTGGCATGGGGTACCCCACTCGGCGACGCCCAAAGCATTCCGCCTTGGTCAGAGGCGCGTTGCGGCGAAGCGCGCTGCTTCGTCCGCCATCCCGTTCACCGCATAAAGACTGTGTGCGGCCCCGTCACCTGCGTCAGCGCAGATCGGATCGTTGGAGATGCACAGGTCGACGGTCTTCGACGCATAGAGCGGGCCGATCACGACGGACGGCGAGTTGATCATGCTCATGAATCGGTTCGAGGGCTTTCCGAGCAGGGCGACCGCGGCGACGTGCTGAGCAATCTCGGGTCGCATTGGTGCGGGTACGCCCGAAGCGTCGACGCCATCAGGAACGACGGCCGAGGTGACGAAGCCCATCACCGCTGCGCCCTGCGAGAATCCGCCGAGCACCATCTTGGTCTTGGGACAGTTCGCCGCAGTGGCCTCGATGTGTGCGCTCGCGTCTCTGACACCGTCGATGGCAGTGGGGAAGTCAGTGCTCGCGGGGTAGTTCACCGCGTACACCTCGAGAGACCGCGCGCCGACTTTCGAGCGCAGCGCGTCGACGAACGCCTGTCCGACCCCGCCAACGCCTGGCGGCTCGAAGGTCCCGCGAGCGAATATCACTTGCACGTCGGGGCATGGCGGGTGTGGTGAGGCGGACGGCTGCGCGGATGCAAATGGCGGTGCACTCACAAGCGCCAAAGTCGCGACGGCTGCACCAAGATAACGCAGGAATCGGCTTGCGCGCACGAGTCAATGCTCCCACACCGTGACGAATGCTGCGCTCCCTCTCTGATGGGAACAACGCCGAAACACCATGTGCGGTCTCATAACTCGTGCGGGTTGGGTATTTCGAGGCGATGACGGCGACCTCCGATCGAGCCATCGCGTAACTGTGATTGTCGCGCTCGGAATCGAGTTGCGGTGCGATATTTACGATCGCGACGATAAGCCTTGGTGAACAAGGCAAATGAGGTCGCAGTGCAGACGAGGAAGTTTGACAGGTTAAGTAACGGTGCAGGTCGCACGCGCGATAGACGCCACGACACTGAGGTCAAGTTGGTATCCCAACATGGGTGACGTGGAGGGCTGAGCAAACTATGCTCAGTTAGCCAAAGCTCCTAACGCGCGAGCGTGGGGCGGCGACGAAAGCGGGGCCAGGGGTGGACACCGTATTGGGAGTGTCGATCACGTCGACCGGTGTCGGCTGGGTCCTGGTGGACGGCTCCGCGGCCGACGGTGCCACCCTCGATCACGATGCCTTCGACGTCGATGTGAGCGATACCTCTCAACACGCGGTGGCCGTGCGCGGTGCGCAGGCGATTGCCGCCGCGACGGGCCACCAGATCCGCTCTGTCGGCGTGACCTGGACTGACGACGTCCACACCGAAGTCAGGCAATTGCTGGCATCCCTGACCGAGGCGGGTTACGACAACCTCGTCGAGATGCGGTTGCCGCAAGCCGCCAAGGCATGGGCGCAGGGGATCGGGCGGGATCTCGGGTTCGAGAAGACCGCAGTGTGTGTCGTCGAGCCCGCGGCGGTGACCGTCCTGAGCGTCGACGCCGTCGCCGGCGCGGTACAGATCGACGTCACCCATTCCCGCGATAGCGCCAACGCCGACGGCCTCGGCCACTGGTTGAGCGATGTGTTCGCTGGAAACCGTCGAAAGCCCGACAGTCTGCTCCTCATCGGATCGCAAAGTGATCGTGATCAACTCGCGCAGGCCCTTGACGAGGCCCTGCCGATGCCGGTCATCCGCACCGCCGAAGCCCAGCTGGTCCTCGCTCGGGGTGCGGCGCTGGCGTTGCTTGACGACGCCGCTGTCACTGACGAGCAGGCCGATGACGAAGCCGAAGCCGACCAGGCCGATGAGGAGGTGCCGCCGGTCGTGCCGCCGGTTCACGACAAGCGTCCGCGCATGGGGTCCTGGCTCGCATCGCACGCCCCGCTGTCAGCTATCGCAACGGTGGGCCTGGTGGTCGTGGTGATTGCGCTGATCGTTGTGGTGCCGCGTCTTCTCGCGAACAAGCAGTCCTCGCCGATCGAAAGCCCCACTGGCACAACGACATCCCAACTGGCTACGGCTCGGGCCGTTCCGCCGCCCGCTCCGCTCCCTCCGGTGACGCCGCCCCCTCCAGTGGCGCCGCCTCAGATGCTTGCTGCTGAACCGCAGCAGGCCCCGATGCCAACGGAAGTGCCTGAGACTCTTGCCATCCCGGAGCTGGAAGTGGACCTCATCGAGGACGAGCCTGCTAACACACCAGCGGCTGAGCCGGTCGCCGTCGTGAACGAACAGCATGCCCCGCCTGCGGCTGTCGGGTTCGCCCCGGGACCGATCGCGTTGCCACCGGCTGCCCCGGCCCCGGCGCCGCCGCCTTCTCCGGCTCCGGTCGGCTCAGTGCTGAGCCCGATCTTCGGCGCGTTGCCCTGACCTACCAGGTCCACACAGCCGGGTCATTCGGCGGGTAGTTGGCGCAGAAGTCGGTGCCGTGCGCGGCGACGCCTTTGTTGTTGAAGAACAGCTTCGCCCAGTTGCCCCAACGGGTTGCCACCTGCTCGTAATAGACGTTGGTCGCGGTGTTTTCCGAATACTGCCGGCGTCCGGCGTAGTCCAGCGAGAAAAACCAGTAGATGCGGTCGCGGGCACTCTGCTGGACGTCGGCCGGCCGGTTGTTGTAATCGGTCATGTACCGCTCGTAGTACACGGGATCGCTATCGCGAACCGCCGCCATGTACTGATCGACCGTGCAGGTTGTTCTGAGTATCCGATTCGGGATCGGGTAATCGTCTGAGGCGTCGGCGGAGGCAGTTCCCGGCAGCGCCATCGTGATGGCGCCCAGCGCGGCGATCGCAATGTTCGCTTTTACCAACATTTCTGACTCCTTGCTATCGCGCCGCTTGTTCCAGGACCGGCAACTTGTCGGGGCAGTAGGTGCGAAGCGCCGCGCCGAGGAACTGCCACGCCTGCTCCGTCGTGGTGTCCTTCTCCAGGTTCGTTTGGACGAACCAGGCCGACTTGAAGGCGTCGTTGTCGACGCCGTTGCGCAACCGCTTACACGTGATCTTGCCGATCCAGGCGTTGAAATCCTTTTGACCGTAGATGCCGTAGATGTGTAGCTCGTTGGCAAAGTCGGTATCGATGTCGGCATGCGCAGGCGCCGCGAAGGTCAATCCTGCTGCCACAGCAGCGATTCCGATGATCATTCGTTTCATGACTGCACACCTTCCGATACCGCCGGCGTCGGCGCCTCAGATTTGGGCCACGGCTGGGGAATCGGCCGTGTGCGCACGCGCTGCGGCCACCAGAACCATTTACCCATCAGCGCCGCGATCGCGGGTGTCATCAACGACCGAACAATCAGGGTGTCGAACAACAGGCCCAAGCCGATCGTGGTGCCGACCTGGCCAATCACCGTCAGCTCGCTAACCGCCATCGACATCATCGTAAAGGCGAACACCAGGCCGGCCGCAGTCACCACAGAACCGGTGCCGCCCATCGACCGGATGATCCCGGTGTTGATTCCCGCGTGGATCTCCTCCTTGAACCGGGACACCAGCAGCAGGTTGTAGTCGGCACCGACCGCCAACAGGATGATGACCGACATCGCCAGCACCATCCAGTGCAGTTCGATACCGAGTAGGTGCTGCCAGAACAGCACAGACAGCCCGAACGAGGCGCCAAGCGACACCACCACAGTGCCCACGATGACCGCGGCGGCCACCACGCTGCGCGTGATGATCAGCATGATGATGAAGATCAGACACAGTGCGGATATCGCCGCGATCATCAGGTCGTAGCTCGAGCCGTCGGACATGTCCTTGAACACCGCAGCGGTGCCGGCCAGGTAGACCTTCGACCCCTCTAGCGGGGTGCCCTTGATGGCTTCCTTGGCTGCCTGTTTGATCG
>DATFCF010000780.1:0-2222 GCA_035253445.1 Mycobacterium sp. | reverse complement strand
AAGCCCGAATCGCTCACAGAGCATATCCATGGCGGTAGGCTCGCCGGTGGCTTGATCTTCAGGAGCCTGCAATCCTTCGCTACGTTCAGGGCCCGGCGACGCGTTCTGACCGGATCGGTTCGAACCGTACGCCGCGAGCACGGTACGCACGCGGATCACTTCGGACATGAGCACGCGCTGGTTCATCTCATGCCAAGTTCTGGTTGTCGCCTCAGCCGTAGGCATTACGTCACCGTCACCCGATGATTGAAAAACTCCGGTGGCGTCACCATGCGATTCACCACCACGCTATCGACACCGTCCACTCTGATCCGCACCAGATACGTACCCGGAACGGCGTTCCGGATCACAAAGGAGACGGTCGCGGTTTGGCTGGTCCTCGTCTGCGAGACGATTTCCAGATCGCCCAACAATAGGACCACGCGCTGAACCGGCTGGACCTCAGGCTGCACGGCCAAGGCGATCGTCACGTCGCCGTTTCCATCGCGCGTGAATGTCGCCGGCATCGCCGTTGTGATCTGAGGTGCAAGCGCCAGCGTGAGTTCATTGGTCGTGCGCCGGAACGTTTCGCCGGGATGCTGAAACAGCAGGGCCAGCGAATAGAGGCCGGCCGGCAATGTGGCAGGCGTGTTGGGAATCGTGGTCTCCAACCGGGTCGCGGTGTTGCCGGACGCGACTGGGAGTTCGACCGGCTGTGTCAATCGTGGAGCGGTCAAACGAATGGCCAAATTGGTCCCATTGAGCTTGTGCCCTTGCACGACGAGGACGTCGCCCAGGTGTACGTTCGTCCGCTGTTGGGGCGGCGTCAGCGAGAGCAAGGTGGGAAACTGTGGTTCAAGGCTTGCCACCGCGATGGGTCCTCGCGGATCACGTGTGATCGGATCGACCGGACCGACCGTGAGAATCGGCAGCGCCGACTTGACGGCGCGCTGCGACTCAATCAACACGACCGATACGTGATACGCGGCTGTGGGGCGGTAGCGCGCTTGCAACGCCGTCCATAGTTTCGACATCTCTTCGCTGTTGAGGGCCGTCGCAACGATCTTGATCTGTTCGACCTGATCGGCTAATTCGGAGGCGGACAACGCCTGCAGTGCCGGCGGCAGAATCGGTCCATTGACCGGAGAAGGCTGCAGCGCTGTGCGAATGGACTGTCTGGTCAGCACAGGAGTTTCATGCAACAGTTGCATGGCGTACCCCAGCAACACTTCCGCGTGCAGATCCTCGCCTCCATAGGCCGTGAGCAGATAATGCAGATCGAGAGCCAACGGAGGATTGGTCAAGCGCCCGCCTCGTTCGTCACGGGATGGCAAGCCGACGTTGCGCCAACCGGCATTCGGCACCACCTGATATAAAAAGAGATTGAGCTGATTGCTTTCCTGCGTGCCGGAGGCGAAGACTCGATCCGGCGGCAGCGCACTGACCGTCACATTGCCTCCGACCGCGCCGATGACGTTATGGTCGATCAGTCCATTGTTCAATAAATCCTTCAAGACCGCCGTCACGGCGGCTATGGCCAGGGCATTTCCCATC
This sequence comes from Mycobacterium sp., assembly GCA_035253445.1. Lineage (GTDB taxonomy): Bacteria > Actinomycetota > Actinomycetes > Mycobacteriales > Mycobacteriaceae > Mycobacterium. The sequence continues at coordinate 689 of DATFCF010000780.1, read as the reverse complement.
GGCTTTCCTTACGAACGGCGTCCTAAATACTGATCCAGCGGCATGGACGATCGCAGCGGCTCGACGTTCTTTTTGCTTAAAACCTGAGCAGGTGGCGCGACTGCACGCACCTCAATCCGACCGATACGAATCTGGACGATCGGTGGCCGCGCTCCGTTCGGTTGCCCAGTCGCCCTGCTCTGAATATGTTGAATCGAACCTTCCTTCATGGTCGGCCTAAGGGAATGGTTCAATACCTCTTGCTGCGGCATGACCTGCATGCCTTTCTCAATGCCCGGAGGGGCGATAGGGTTCGTCTTGAGCTCGGCTTCCTGCCGAAATGCTGGAACTGTGGCACACGCTTTTGGGAGAACCGATCGTGCAGAGTCCGGTCGAACGGTATCGCCACCTTCGTTCAATCGATTCTTCCCATTCCCACGCTGAATGGTGCTGCGGTTACCAGAGGTGCGTGCGGATGCTGACGAAGCTTGATCGGTGTGGTTATGTGCTTGCGGGGTACCGTCGCTCCCCCCATCATTCCCGTCAGTTCCTTCGAGATGATGCTTCTCTCGTCTGCTGTTGCGATGCGGGCCATGTCCAATGACGTCCGTGATGTGCGGAGCATGGTTTTCTAGCAGCGCGCTTGAAGGGATACCGAGACGCGATTGGTCAGAGGCCAAGGAGGCATTCCCTGCTTCCCGCTCCTGCAT
>DATFCF010000779.1:0-7704 GCA_035253445.1 Mycobacterium sp. | reverse complement strand
CCCAAGTCTCCGTCGACCTGCAAGACCGCACACCCATCGGCCTACGGCCGGCATAGAGGGACAAGCGACGACGAAGCCGGCCTCGGCACGCCTTTTGACCGACGGGTACGCGCATGCTGTGAACCCGCGTTCTTGTACCTCCCTTCTGGGAGGACAGGTCGCGCTGGTATTACGTTGTGGGCCAGGCGGTTAGCGCTTGGTCGGCGACCGCGTGAAGTTCTTCGCGGGTGGCGTCGCTGCGCGCCTGGATAGAAATGCCTTGGCAGATGGCGTAGATCCAGCGGGCGATGACGAGCGGGTCCGCGCCCGGCAGTTCACCATCTTGCTGGGCGATGTTGAAACGTTCGGCAAGCAGTTTGACTGCGGCGTCGCGCCGCTGGGCGAGGACGGCCTGGACGGCTGCGGCATCTTCGCCGGAGGCCAGTGCGCCCTGCACAAGTAGGCAGCCGCGCGGGCTGGCCGGATCGGTATAAGCGTCGGCGGCGCCGTGGACCATCATGTAGGCGATGTCCCGGGCAGTGGGCCGCGCCATGGCCGCGGCGAAGAAGCCACCAGGGCCGGACAGGTAGCGGTCCACGGCTTTGCAAAAGAGCTGCTCCTTGGAACCGAAGGTGGCGTAGAGGCTGCGCCGGTTGATGCCGGTGGCATCGGTCAGATCGCTGATGGACACCCCGTCATACCCGTGTTCCCAGAACAAGGTCATGACGATCTCCAGCACCTCATCGGGAACAAACCCCAGCGGCCGGCCCATCGGCACTCTCACCACCTCCTGTGATCCGCCGCACAATCCGGAATGAACATTTTGCGATGCGGGCTTCACCACAGGATACTTAGTAACCGATCGGTTCGAAAGTCGCCGATCCCCGAGAAATGGAGCCCCATGACCAACATCGTCCTCATCCACGGGCTGTGGATGTCTCACACCGCCTGGCAACCCTGGATCGAGCACTTCGCCGGCCACGGCCACCACGCAATCGCACCGGCATGGCCTGGCGAAGCCGACACCGTGGCCGAAACCCGCGAAAATCCCACTGCCCAAGCAGGATTCGGCATCGACGACATCACCGCCCACTTCGCCGGCATCCTCGAACAGTTCGACACACCACCACTGGTCATCGGCCACTCCTTCGGAGGGCTCATCGCCCAGAAGCTTCTCGGCCAGAACAAGGCCGCCGCCGCGGTGGCGATCGCCCCGGCCCCCATCAAGGGCGTCACACCCCTGCCGATCGCGCAACTACGCTCGGCGTTCCCCGTGCTGGGCAACCCCCTCAACCGTGGTCGCGCAAAGGGTCTGACCCGCGCGCAGTTCCGCTACGCAGTCGGCAACACCCTGCCCGATGCAGAATCCGACGCCCTTTGGGAGAAGTGGGCCATCCCGTCACCAGGCAAACCGCTCTTCGAGGCAGGACTGGCCAACTTCACTCCCAACTCAGCCGCCAAGATCGACACCGCCAACCCGACCCGCGGTCCACTGCTCATCACCTCAGCAACTGCAGATCACACCGTGCCCCACGTGAGCGTCAGAGCTTCCTACAAGCAGTACGCGAAATCGCCGGCGGTCACCGACTTTCACCAATTCGACGGCCGCGGCCACTCACTGACCATCGACCACGGCTGGCAAGACGTCGCCGACGTCACGCTGGCCTGGGTCACCGACAGAGGCATCACGGGACGGGAGAATGCATCATGAACACAAACGTCGTCGTGGCGGCGCCGCTACCTCGACGGGGAGATGTCCCGGCGGAGCCTCCGGCCCACGGCAGCCTGCTCGTGACGAACCGCTGACGGCGGTACGCGTCAGACACCACCCGCAGCGGCGGCGTCGCGGCACAGGTCGAAGAGGGGATAGTCGGGCAGCCAGCATACGTCGATGTATTTTTCGCTCTCGCGAAGCTGCTCGATCGAAGTCGGCTTGCCCGGATCGAGAAACTCCACAATTCTCTCGAAGCCGCCCGGAGTAGCGGTGCCGAAATGCTTGGTGTTCGGCGCTGCGAACGCCCACGCATGTATCCAGTTACGAGGCAGTATGCCGAATTCGCCGGCCTGAAGGTCCCTTGTGAAGCGGGTTCCGTTCTGGTCGTCGAGCCAGACGCGGACGACACCCTCCAGAACGAACACGGTCTCCGTGGTGTGTCGGTGAAAGTGCGGCATAGTGGGAGGCGACTCGTCTCCGGTGCAAACCAAGACCGCCAAGTCTTCGTGAGTGTCCACAGCTCGAGTGAGAAGAGTGCGCAAGCTGTTATTGGCCTGCGAATGTTGCCCTTCCCCCACACCGAGAACGTAGGCGCCGCCTAGTCCGATATCGTCCAGCGAAACGTGGGCGCCGGGCGACTTCCAGTCACGGCTCATACTTGTGCCTTTCAATCGAAGTGAAGTTGCCGCCACTCCGTGTTCGATGAGCAGAGGCCACAGCGTGAACGTAGGGCGATCTGCCCAGCTAACTCAATCAATTCGTCCCGCTGGACGGGATCGGCCGCTGGTCCTCGTGGTTGCGCTCTGAGCTGGTCTACCCGGCTCGGTTCTCGTACGTCGGCACGATGAATCCGCGAGCCAAGGTGTGGCGTCGCAGATGTGCCCCCAGCGCCGCCGGGGTCGCGCTGTTCTGAAGTTCCAACTTCTCGACATCGACGGCGTGCACCACGAAGAAATAACGATGCTCGCCGGTACCCGCTGGCGGTGCGGCGCCCAGGAAGTGCCTTAGCCCGGCGTCGTTTGGCAGCACGACAGAGCCGGGAGGCAAGCCCGATCCGTCTGGGGGATCACCGGCGCCGGAGGCCAGCGTGGTGATTGATGCGGGGATGTTGAACACTGCCCAGTGCCAGAATCCGCTCACAATCGGCGCGTCCGGGTCGTAGCAAGTCACGGCGAAGCTCTTGGTCTCCGCCGGGAAGTCCTCCCATTCCAGATGTGGAGAGCGATCCTGTCCGCCCGCACGCAGGATGCCACTGAGGAAGGGAGTCGTTAGTGGCTTTCCATCGGCGATATCGCTGCTGCGCACTGTAAAACTCGGTACCGGCGGCAAGCGGTCGTAGGGGTTGGGGGACATGACTTCTCCTTCTGGGTCAACGAGAAATGCGATGGAGATTTGCCTGACACCGTATAAGCGGACTCCCATCGGCACGCCTACGGATCGACGGAAGCCTCATGCAACCGGGACCACACCGCAATTTGCAACGGTTCAGTCCCACTGGATGAACCGGCCGCGACGGAAAGATTCGACGTGGCCGGCCGTTGCCCGCGCGAGGTGGACATAGGGCCACTCGCCGTGGCTTCAGCTGGCCTACCTGGGGTCGCTTGCAGCCAAATCGACGCGCTGGACACGGAGGCCATTGGCTGTTCCACCACCGAGGCGTCAGGTACGAAAAGTATTGTAAGGAATCGGCATTGGTGCGCTTTGCCTCAACCCACGGGCGGCGTTGTCCAGGCCATTGCCACTGCGCGTACGCGCGCACCATTGTCGACTGCGTCATGTCTGCGTCAGCGCTCCAACCCATTGCGGCGCGCTGGTGACAATGCGGTTGTGCGACAACATTTTTGCCGCCCATCGACGGGGTCGCCAACGGCGTCTGGCCAGCGGCTCGGGGAGCGAAGCAGTCACCAGAGCCGGTATCCGATATGGCGCAGCGTCCAAACGAGTACGTCGCGCCTGAGGCGTGATCGTGTGCCCCTTCAGACAGTTTGGCTCCTATCGCTGCCCGCCCGAATTTTCGGCTTGCGCTGGTGCCATGGACTTGCACTGGGCTGATGTGATGTGCGGCGTGACGGCGCCCATGTGTGATCAACCAGTGTTCGCCTTACGAACACTCGACGGTGCCGGGGCCCCGACACAATGGGCCTGTATGTCGCCAGGAGCAGACGGTGGGTATTGATCTTCTTCAGCCAGCGTCGCCATAGACGCGGATCTCGCATTGGCGATCTACGACTAGGTGTCATACACCGGCAACACGCGAGCGGCGTCCGTCGGGTTCCACGCCGTCCCGGAATGGAGTGATAACCATGAAAGAGGACAAGGTCACGTTCTGCCGGATCTGCGAGCCCGCGTGCGGGCTGATCGGCACCGTTGAGGACGGCAAGTTGCTGTCGCTGCGGCCGGACAAGGATCATCCGCTCAGCGAGGGTTTCGCGTGCCCGAAGGGCATCGCCTACGTGAGCACGCAGAACGACCCGGACCGGGTGCTCTACCCGATGAAGCGGCGGCTCGATGGCGAGTTCGAACGGGTGTCGTGGGACGAAGCGATGAGTGACATCATCACGCGATTGCGCAACGTCCGGGCGAAGTACGGTGCCGAAAGCGTCGGGTGGTACACCGGCAATCCCGGCGCCCTCAATTCCACTCATTCAATATGGACACTCGGCGCACTCCGGGCGCTCGGCATTTCGCATTGGTTCACCGCGTCGTCCCAGGACACCCACAGTCGGTCCGTTGCCAGCCACCTGCTGTACGGGGATCAGCTCGTGGTTCCGGTGCCTGATCTGGACGCCGCCGAGACCGTGGTCATCATGGGTGCGAACCCCGCGGTGTCGCACGGCAGTTATGCCTCGATCCCCCGGTTCACCGACAAGCTGCATGAGGTCGTCGAACGGGGCGGCCGGGTCATCGTGATCGACCCGCGCCGCACCGAAACCGCGCGGCTGTTCGAGTGGACGCCGATCAACCCGGACTCCGACGCATGGTTACTGCTGTCGATGCTGCACGTCCTGTTCGAAGAGGATCTGGTCGACACGGAGGCCCTCGCTGAATCCAGCGGACACGCTGAATTACGCTCGGCAGCAAAGTGTTTCGCACCCGAGGTTACGGAGGCTCGGACCGGCGTCCCAGCCGACGTCCTCCGCCAGCTGACCCGGCGTGTCGCGGGCAGTCGGGCGGTCCTGTACGGGCGCACAGGCACCTGCCTGGGCAACAGCGCGACCCTCGTCAACTATTTGATGGACGCAGTGAACCTCGTGGCAGGCAATCTCGATCGCATCGGCGGCGGTATCTTCACAGATCCCGCGCTCCCGGTGCGCGAAATGGCAGCATCCAGCATGACGTACGACACCCGCCGTACCCGGATCGGAAACCTGCCCGAGGTCGGCGGCATGGAGCCAGCGTCCATCATGGCCGCAGAAATGCGCACGGCCGGGCGTGGGCAGATCCGCGCGATGGTGATCGCGGCCGGCAACCCTGTCCTGTCCACGCCTGGTGGCCAGCACCTTGCCGGCGCGCTGGACGAGCTCGACCTCGTGGTCGCGCTCGACTTGTACATCACCGAAACCAGCGCGCACGCGCACTATGTGCTGCCGGCGACCGCAATGTACGAACGCGAGGACGTCATGCTGCTCATCCAGCCGTTCTATCCGACGCCATTCGTGCAGGCGACCGAGGCGCTCGTGCCGGCTCCCGGTGAAGCGCGGCCGGAATGGGAGATCATCGACGAGATCGTGCGAGGGCTCGGCAGCCGGGCGCTGCCGACACGAGCTCTGCGGCTGGCAGCGAAAGCCGCCGATATCGTGCGCAGGCCGATTACGCCACGCGCGATGCTGAACGCACTGATCCGGATCGGTCGCGGCGGTGATCGGTTCGGACTGCGGCGTCGCGGACTTACCTTCGACAAACTGGTGAAGGACAATCCGCACGGAATCCTGTTCGCGGACAAGCCCGCGTTTGGGCGGCTGCGAAAGGTCATCCGTCACCGCGACGGCAAGGTTCACCTCGATCACCCCGGAATCTGGTCGGAGATCCAGCGCTTGCAGCGGCGCGACGACGATCCCGACTTTCCGCTCTTCCTGATCGGGATGCGCGAGTTGGGCTCCGAGAATTCCTGGATGCACAACGTCGCGCAATTGCGCGCCGCACGTCCCGCCCATGCCGCGCGCATGCATCCTCTCGACGCTGAGGAACTCGGCGTCGCCAACACCGAGACCGTGCGGCTGGTGTCGAAGTATGCGGCGATCGAACTGCCGGTGCTGATCACCGAGGACATCCACCGAGGCGTGGTCGCAGTGCCGCACGGCTGGGGCCACAAGGGCAGGGGCCGCTGGACGACCGCCAACCGAGAAGGCGGTGTCAACGTCAACGAATTGATGTCCACCGTGCCGGCCGACCTCGATCCGCTGTCCGGTATCTCGCATCTCAACGGTGTACGCATCCGCGTCGAGCGCGTGGAACTAGCCGTCGTCGAAGGAGTCTGATCGATGCCATACGTGATCGCCGCGCCATGCATCGCTGACTACTCGTGCCTGGAAGCGTGCCCGGCGGACTGCATCCGGCCCCGGCCGGACGATCCGGATTTCATGACGGCCGAACAGCTCTATATCGACCCGCGGTCGTGCATCGACTGCGAAGCGTGCGTCCCGGCGTGCCCGGTCGAGGCGGTCTACGAGCTGTCGCGGCTGCCGCAGAAGTGGGCCGAATACAAGAACATCAACGCAGAGTACTTCGAGGCGCAAGCGTGACGCGGCCGCTCCGCGTTGCGGTCGTGGGGGCCGGGCCGGCCGGCCTGTACGCCGCCGGGCACCTCCTCGAAGGGCCGGCAGGCACCTACGTCGACGGACAGCTGCAGCGCCTGACCGACCGCCCGATCGAGGTGGACGTGTTCGATCGCCTGGCCACGCAATGGGGCCTCGTGCGGCACGGTGTGGCCCCCGACCACCCTGAGAAGAAGCTCGTCCAGTCCGTCTTCGAGGCGACGGCTACACGCCCGGGGTTCCGGTTCTTCGGAAACGTCGACATCGGCAATCATGTTCGCGTGCAAGAGTTGTCACAGTGGTACGACGCGGTGATCTACGCGATCGGCGCCTCCGGCGACGCAACGATGCAAATCCCCGGCGAGGAGTTGCCGGGCTGCCTTGCCGCACGGGTATTTGTCGCCTGGTACAACGGCCATCCGGACTACCGCGACGTCGATATCGACCTGTCCCACGAGCGCGTCGTCGTCATCGGAAACGGCAACGTGGCGTTGGACGTCGCCCGCATCCTCGCCATGCCGATCGCCGACCTGGAACGCACCGATATCGCACCGCATGCACTGGAAGTGCTGCGCGCCAGTCAGGTTCGCGAGGTCGTCGTGCTCGGGCGGCGCGGGTACGCGCACGGCGCGTTCAACAACCCTGAGCTCGACGAGCTTGGTGACCTAGCCGATGTGGACATTGTCGTGAACGGCGAGCCGCCGTCCGACCACGACGTGCATCTCGGCGACCAGGACGCGGTGACGCGGCGTAAGGTCGCCACCCTGCGGCGCTATGCCGAACGGCCGGTCGCCGGAAACCGGCGTGCAATCGTATTGCGGTTCCTGACCTCCCCCGTGCAGATACTCGGTACCGACAAGGTGACCGGGCTGCAGGTGTCGCACAATCGCCTCGAGCACGACGACTCCGGTCATGTGCACGCACGACCCTTCGGTGAGAACGAAGTCATCGATACAGGCCTGATCATGCGGGCGATCGGCTACGCCGGCACACCGCTGCTCGGCTTGCCGTTCGACGAGCAACGCGCCGTGATTCCGAACGTGGACGGTCGCGTCGTCGATCATGGGAACCCGATGCCGGGCGCCTATGTGACAGGCTGGATCAAGAGGGGTCCGCGCGGAATCATCGGAACCAACAAGAAGTGCGCCCGCGACACCGTCCGGGCCCTGCTTGCCGACGCCGATGCCGGCGTGCTGCCCACTGACGGCACCCTGGAAGCTTCAGCGGTGGAACGCATTCTGCGCGAACGACGCCCAC
>DATFCF010000778.1:0-4592 GCA_035253445.1 Mycobacterium sp. | reverse complement strand
ATCGCCATGGTGCAAAGCATCACCCGACCACTTGGGGGCCCGATCGAACACACCTCGATCCCGTTCCAGATCAGCGCACAGTCCATTCCGATCCAGCAGAACCTCCAATTCATGAAGGACCGCACCGCCGACCTGCTCACGATGAGCGACGACCTCGACACCATGATCGGGTCGATCACACGCTTGCAGACGGCGGTGGCACGAATGGGCGACACCACCCATCGCATGGTCGCAGACGTCACCGAACTCAAGGCGACGGTCGACGAGGTGCGCAATCACCTCGCCGACTTCGACGACGTGGTCCGACCGTTGCGCAACTACCTCTACTGGGAACCGCACTGCGTCAGCATCCCGATCTGCGATGCCTCCAAGTCGGTGTTCGACGCCATCGACGGCGTGGACACCTTCAGCGACGACATGACCGCGTTGATCAAGGACATCGGCGACGTCGACGCCGTCGTGCCCGACATGCTGACCCAGTTCCCGCCCATCATCGCCGTCGCCGAGTCGATGCGCGCAACGCTGCTCACCATGCACAGCAGTTTCTCGAACCTCATCACCCAGATGGCCCAGATGACCGACACCGCCGCCGCCATGGGCCAAGCCTTCGACGCCGCCAAGAGCGGAGACTACTTCTACCTACCACCCGAAGCATTCGACAACCCCGACTTCCAACGCGGCCTGAAACTCTTCCTCTCCCCCGACGGCACAGCGGCCCGCTTCATCATCACCCACGACCAGGACCCCGCCACCTCAGCCGGGATCGCCGCGGTCATGCCCGAACTCGAGGCAGCGCACCAGGCCGTCAAGGGCACCAACCTCACCGACGCGACGTTCTCCCTAGCCGGGACGGCCGCCATCTACCGAGACATCCAGTCCGGTTCCCAATACGACCTGCTCATCGTCGGGATCGCCGCTCTCACACTGATCTTCGCCGTCATGCTCATCATCACCAGAGCACTCGTCGCCTCGCTCGTCATCGTCGGCACCGTCCTGCTGTCGCTCGGCGCGGCATTCGGGTTGTCGGTCCTCGTCTGGCAGTACCTGTTCGGCCTCGAACTCAACTGGATTGCCCCGGTGTTCGGGTTGATCATCCTGCTGGCCGTCGGCTCGGACTACAACCTGCTTCTCGTCTCACGGTTCCAAGAAGAAATCGGCGCCGGACTGCGCACCGGGATCATCCGATCAATGGGTGAGACCGGTGGGGTGGTCACCGCAGCAGGATTGGTGTTCGCGTTCACCATGATGTCCATGATCGCCAGCGATCTGAGCTCGATCGGGCAGGCCGGCAGCACCATCGGAATCGGTCTGCTGTTCGATACCCTCATCGTGCGATCGCTGATGACGCCATCGATCGCCGCGCTCCTCGGTCCGTGGTTCTGGTGGCCGCTGAAGGTCCGCAGACGGCCGTCGGGAAACCCGCCCGGATACGTCGTCCCACGAACTGCACCTGGAAGGTGACCCCCATGATCGACGACCAGCAGAGCATCGACGCCATCCTCGGCAGGCTGCGCCGCGCGCACGGGCAACTCAACGGCGTTATCACCATGATCGAACAAGGCAGGGACTGCAAAGACGTCGTCACCCAGCTGGCGGCGGTGTCCAAGGCACTGGACCGAGCAGGATTCAAGATCGTCGCCTCCGGCCTGCGCGAGTGCATCACCGCTGACCGCAACGGCAACCCCGCACCCATGACCGAAGCCGAGCTCGAAAAGCTCTTCCTCACCCTCGCCTGAGCGCCACAAGCCCCATCGAGCCGGCGCCGCTATAGAGCAGGCGACCGTCGGCTAGACAGCCATGAGCGTGTCTCAGATCTAGAGAAACGAGACACGGTTGAGGGGCCCACTTCCCCGTGGCATCGTCCCAGCTGGCGCCGTCTCATATCTCGTCTCACACAGCGTGTCTCAGATCCTCGTTGTCGGAGGGCAATGAGACAGTGGTGCTGTGACAGCGATTCTCGGGTACGCGCGGGTAAGCACTCTGGGCCAGGATCTCGATGCGCAGCTCGCCGCGCTCGCCGCCGAGGGGGTCGAATCCGGTCATGTCTTCGCCGACAAACTCTCCGGTGCGGTTAACACCGATCGACCAGGCCTGACGGCCTTGCTGCACTACGCCCGCGAGGGTGACACCGTAGTGGTCACCGCCATCGATCGGCTGGGCCGATCTGTCGTAGAAGTCACCCGCACCATCGCCGATCTTGGCCAACGCCGAATCCTGTTGCGCGCGTTACGTGAAGGCGTAGACACCGGTACGCCGACAGGGCGCGCGGTGGCCACCATTATGGCGACACTTGCCGAACTCGAGCTCGAGCTCGGCCGCGAGCGGCGCGCCGCCTCACGCGACTCCCGCCGAGTTCGCCAACTGCCGGCCACCAAGCCGGCCAAGCTGACCCAGGAACGCCAAGAACAGCTGCGCCGGCTCGCCGCAACGGGCGAACCGGTACCCGAACTTGCTCAAGCATTCGGCGTCAGCCGGGCCACGGCATACCGCTACCTGGCCAAACTCAGCTCACCATCAGGAGCCGCGGGATGACCAGCGCCGATCTGCACCCGTCGACACATCTACGAGCCGCGGCGTGGGTCCCCGACGATGTCGAAGATCGACCGTGGGAGGAGGCCATCGCCCTTGCCGCCGAATGGATTTGGGAACGCAGCCAGGAGGAAGCTCTAGCGCCGCTGCTTGTGAGCAACGCGCAAAATGCCGCGAGCTTCGGTTATGCCGACCTCGACGAGATCATCCGAGCTGGTGGGCACGCCACACCGCAAAGCCGCAGCCGACCCGATCGCGGGCCGGTCCTGGCGTTCGTGCCAGATGAACGGTCGTTGCACTTCGCGATGGGCCTCGCCCGCGGTCATTCACTCGCTGTCGTCGTGGGCTCCACACCCTTGGCCGAGTGGGCGGCTGGCGCGGCCGCCATCAACCTGCTGACGGGAGAGGCCACGCCGTCCGAGATGGACGATGACGTGCGCAAAGACCTCGATTCCGTGATCTTCTACGGCGGCCGTAACGTCTGGACCGGAGCAGATGACAAGGCCCAAGCGCGGCGCTTTCTCGGCGGCCACATCAGCGGCGGCCGGCTCACTCCCGACCAGGCCGCCGCCTACGTCCTTTCTTCGCAGTCGGTGTCTGACCGCGGGGCGAAGCGGCTACGCGAACTGCTCAGCCGCAGCCGCTAGTCCGCGCGAAAATCGTCGAGGAGCCCCATGGATGCGATCCAAGCCCGTACAGAAGAAGAACTCCAGCGATTGGCGCTGAATGGGTTGCTGGAAGAAACCCACTGGTTGGATCTCAAGCGCGAGCTGGGATCCGGTAACGCAGCCAACAAGGACCTCGCCAAAGACATCGCTGCTTTCGCTCTCGACGGAGGAACGATCCTGATCGGCCTCGACGAGGACACCTCACCGCCTGGTCTGTGGCCCGTCCCCGTCGACGGACTGCCCGAACGCATCGAGCAGATTGCGCGAATGAGAGTCGACGAGGCGGTACAGATCCGCACCACCGTCATCAACTCCACCAGCGATCCCACCCTCGGTTACGTCGTTGTACACGTGCCACAGTCAATTCGCGCCCCGCACATGGTCGACGGCCGCTATTACGGCCGCGGCGACAAAACCAACCGAATGCTCCCCAACGCCGAGGTAGTGCGGCTACTCGACCGACGACTGGCTGACCGCCGTGACCTCCGAGCGGATGCACGCGCGATACGTACAGACCTTGTCGGCGATGACCAACGACTGTTAGTGGTGGTGGCCGATCCGGTCGGGGCTCGCGAGGACATGCTCGTTGCCTTGTCTGAATCATCAACGTGGCAAGAAACAGTGCTTCAACTAGTGCACTCAGCCACGGACGCTCAAAACCAAACGTATGCACCAACTTTGGCCCAGGCTAGCGGTTTTGCCCGACGTCCTGGCGGCGTCGCACTCACCACTGGCATGTACGACGGGCAACGTTTCTCGGGCAACGACCACGCCGCCGAGATCGTCTTCACCGAATCCGGGCGGCTCGTTCTGGCATCTGAGCGAGCCGTGACCACACGATCATTCCAAAACGTGTTCCCTGCCCAACCCGACGCCACCGTCGTATTTGAAGCGTTGATCGTCGGTCACATCAGCATGCTTGCCCGACTCGCTGCGGCGGTCTCCCATCAGTGGGGATACACCGGCAGTTGGCGGTTCGCACTCTCGATGAATGGCCTCGGCGACTCGGTCTCATGGACCCTCACCGACCAGCATTTCGGCGACAGGGGACCGATCTACACCGAGAACATCTATGAGCGGGCTACTGAAGCTTCGCTAGACGACCTCGACGACGACCCCGGCCAGGTCGCCGCCGCCCTCACTGCTCCGCTGCTTCGGAGCCTCGGCAGTTACCCAGCCTGGGCAAAACGCTTGCAGCGACAGTCCTAAGGCAGACCGGCGCTATTCGGGCACTATGACAAATTACGTCATGACGTATAGACGTAATTGCGTCTCAACGTAAGTACGTCATGACGTCATGACGTCGTGGGTCGCTGCGTCAGCACGGTCTGTACCTTGCTTCGTCTCACGACCCAGTCGCGCAATTCATGGCTGATCGAGTTCAGCAGCGGTAGG
>DATFCF010000777.1:0-3328 GCA_035253445.1 Mycobacterium sp. | reverse complement strand
CCCCGGAGCAGGTTCGCCAGGTGAACCGCGTTGCGCGCCGCCACCGCGGTGGTCCTGGCGACGGCTTCGGGGACCTCATCGAGATCGTTGTAGTCCTTGGACTGCATCGCCTCGCCGTTCCAGTAGGTGGCGCCTTGGGCCGGGATGGAGAATCCGATGTCGTTGAGCCCCTGGAACATGTCGGCGACGGTCTTGTGTGCGCCGTCTTCGTTGCCGACCACCGCGACGAGGGCGACCGGCGTCGCGCAACTGCTCGCTGACGTGCTCGGCCATCAGCGCGCTACTCGACGGGGCGGGGCTGCGCTTGAGACTGCACACCAACGCCACTGAGCTCAAGGGTTGATTCTGCGGCGCGCTCATCCGCCGAACACCGCGGGCCCGGCCAGCGCGGGCATGGTCATCGTCAAGACGAGGAGCATCAGTGTCATCAAGAACCAGCCGGCGCCTTGCCACGCCCACCAGGTCTCCTGCCTGCGCCACGCCTGATAGGTACGGACGAACGCGCGCAGCCCGCCGATCAGCAAGATGACCGGCGCTCCCAGGGCCAGCAGGGTGCGCTGCGGCGCCCCGCAGGCCACGGTGTCGGCGGTGGCGCCGTCGCAGGTGCTGACCCACACCGCGGCGACGAACAGGAACGCCGCGCCGGCCACGGCGACGCCGACGGCGAAACGCACGGCGTCGCGGACGTTGGCGTCGTCGTGGCGCAAGTCGTTGGAACTCTGATACATGCCCAGTTCTCCAGGAGATTCGCTATCGGAACGCCGTTGAATTCACGTCCCGGGGAATTCCCTGGGCGAAGGCCGGATAAACCTCAGGAATCGACGCGCGAATGTGCGGTCAGCAGCAGCCTGTCGTACACGGCGCGCGCCGGCAGCACCTCGTCATATCTCAAATCGAGGAAGTCCGTGACGATTTGCTCGGCGAGCACGCGCAGTTTGACGTTGGTCTCTTGGGACCGCCATTTGAGCAGCTCGAAGGCGGAATCCGCGCTGATGCGGTAAACGAGCATCAACATGCCTTTTGCCTGTTCGATGCCGCCGCGCGCCTCGGCGATCTCGGCGACCGCCTCGCTGACGATCTCGTCCTGGGCGTCCCTCATCGACGGTGAGACATCGACGTAGAAGCCATGGGTGCCGATCACTGACCCGCTGTCGCCGAAAAGCTGGTCCCCCACCACGACCACATGATGGACGTCACCACGGGTGTCGATGATCCGATGCCGGGTGGAGAAGGCACCCGATGTGCGGCGAATTTCCTCCAGCGTGGCGGCGACCTGGCCGTAGTCGTCGGGATGCTTGTGTGACAGCACGAGGTCGGTGGTCGGCTTCACGCTGCCGGGGTCATAACCGTGCATCCGCTCGACCTGCGGCGACCACTCCCAGCGTTCATCGGCGAAATAGAACCGAAACCAGCCGACCCGCTGTGGCTCGCCGCCCGCCAGCGCATGCTCGACGGGGGTTTGACCGTCGAGATCAGCCAGCTCATCGGACATATCGTGCAGATTAATCGTCCGATCCGGGTATGGGAGTTCCTGCGCAAGACCGCTTCGTTTTTCGGATGGTCGGCTTTCACGTGTCTTGCGGTGCACATGCCCCGAAGCTTGATTACCGTCAATTGGTGGACCTCAATACCGTCGAGGTGGTCAGTGTGCCCACCAGCCGCGACGAGCTGTGGCCGCTGGGCCCCGGCGACGCGGTGCTGGCCGGCGGCACCTGGCTGTTCTCCGAGCGGCAACCGCACCTGCGGCGCCTGGTGGACATCAGCGCGCTTGGCTGGCAGCCGATCGTGTTGAGCGGCACCGGGATCGACTTGGCGGCCACCTGCACGGTGGCGGAGGTATCGCGGCTCTCGGCCGAGCTGCCTGCTCGCCGACCGGATTGGGTCGCCGCGCCGCTGCTGCAGCAGTGCTGCGCGGCGCTGCTGGCGTCGTTCAAGATCTTGGGCAGCGCCACCGTCGGCGGCAACATCTGCCTGTCGTTCCCGGCCGGGGCGATGATCTCGCTGGCTTCGGCACTTGACGGCCGGGTGACGGTGTGGCGGGCCGACGGCGGTGATTACGACTTGGCTGTCACGGATTTCGTCACCGGGATGGCGACCAACGTGCTGGCCGCCGGCGACGTCTTGCGATCTGTGAGTCTGCCGGCGGCCGCGCTGCGGGCGCGAACCGCGTTCCGCAAGCTGGCGCCGTCGCCGCTTGGCCGGTCCGGGGTGGTGGTGATCGGCCGCCGTGACACGGCCGCCGACGGCGGGCGGTTCGTGCTGTCCGTGACCGCGGCGACGGTGCGGCCGTACGTGTTCGGCTTCCCGTCGGTTCCCGATGCCGATGCGGTGCATGCCGCGCTTGCAGCGATTCCCGACGACGCCTGGACCCGTGACCCGCACGGTGATCCCGACTGGCGGCGCGCGATGACATTGCTGCTGGGTGAGCAGATCCGCGCGGAGCTCAGATGAGCATCAACGTCAACGGCATTGAGCTGCACGGTGATCCGCGTCCCGGCCAGTGTCTGCGCACGTACCTGAGGGAACACGGCCACTTCGAGGTCAAGATGGGTTGCGACGCGGGCGATTGCGGAGCCTGTTCGGTTCTGGTCGACGGGGCGGCGGTGCACTCGTGTGTCTATCCCGCGTTTCGGGCCGCTGGGCGCACCGTCACGACCGTGGCCGGCCTTGGCACCGGCGATGACCTGCACCCGATGCAGCGCCGCTTCGTCGAGGCCGCCGGCTTTCAGTGCGGGTTCTGCACGGCGGGGATGGTGACCACCGCATCGGCGCTCGCGGCAGAGCAGTTGGCGGACTGGCCAACTGCGCTCAAGGGCAACCTGTGCCGGTGTACCGGATATCGGGCCATTGCCGATGCACTGGCCGGCGAGGTCAACATCGAAAAGCCCGCGGGCGCCTGTCGTTCGGTCGGCGCGCCGGCCGCTGTCGCGGTCGTCACCGGCGCTGAGCCCTACACGATGGACTTCACCCCCGACGGCCTGCTGCATCTGGCGGTGCTGTGCAGTCCAGTGCCGCACGCCCGCATCGTGTCGATCGACACCACCGCCGCGCAAGCCATTCCGGGTGTGCAGTTGGTGCTGACCCATCACGACAGTCCGCAGACCGCGTTCTCCACCGCTCGTCACCACAGTCGGACCGACGATCCCGAGGACACGGTCGTGCTGGACAACACCATGCGATTCGTCGGTCAGCGAGTTGCGGCAGTCGTCGCCGACAGCGTCGCGATCGCCGAAAAGGCTTGCCGGGCTATCAGTGTGGAGTACGAACAGCTGCCCGCCGTGTTCGATCCTGAGGTGGCCCGCAGTCCTGGTGCGCCGCTGGTGCACTA
>DATFCF010000776.1:0-3196 GCA_035253445.1 Mycobacterium sp. | reverse complement strand
TGGGGTCCTGTGATTGTATCCACCGGTAGAAGGAGCTGATCGCGGCCAGCCGTTGGTTGCGGGTCGAGGCGCTGTTGTGCCGGCTGGCCTCCAGCCAGTTCAGGAACCCGGTGATGGCGGCGGCGTCGATGCGGTCGAGGGTGAGTCTTTCCGGTGGGATGGATCTGTCGTCGCGGAAGAAGGTGATCAGGAGCTTGAACGTGTCGCGGTAGGACGCGACCGTGTTGGGTGAGTAGCCGCGCAGCCCGGCTATGTGCGCGGTGAGGAAGCGGTGCAGGAAGACCGCGAAGTCAGTGGCCATGACGCGGCCCGGCGGTGATGGGTGGGACGACGTCGCCGATGACGCGTTGGACCTGGGCGCTGATGTGGGGGTAGGACTCGGCGGTCAGCCGAAGGTAGTAGGCGGTGTCGGCGATCGAGGAATGACCCATGTAAGTCTGCAGGACCGGCAGCAACGCTCCGACGTTCTCGCCGCAGGCGAACCACGACCGCAGATTGTTGACAGCAAAGGCATGCCGCAGGTCATGGACGCGGGGGCCGCGGCCTCGACCACCATGGGCAATGCGAGCCTGCCACAGAAATCGGCGGAAGTTCTTGTCGACGTTTCCGAGCGTCAACGGCTGCCTGGCCGTGCCGGGGAAGAACCAGTCTCCGCCCGAGCGCCCGAGGACGTGGGCGTGGTAGTCGGCGAGCCTGACGCGCAACGGCGCGCTGACCGGCACCTGCCGGTCTTTGCCGCCCTTCGCGTCGCGGATCTGCAGGACGCCGGCGTCGATGTCGACGTCGTCGGTCCGCAACAGGCGGGCTTCGGAGGCACGCAGGCCGCAGGCGTAGATCGTGCGGAACAGCACCGGCATGACCAGGTGCCGTAACGGGACCTGGGAGCAGTAGCGGCAGCGGTCCGTCTGGGTGAACAGGGCCGCCAGTTCCTGGTCGGTGTAGATGTGCGGGATGTAGCGGGCGGGCCTGGGCAGCGCGCCTTTGGGCAGGACGTAGGCCGCCACGCCGCGGCGGCCCAGCCAACGGGCCAACTCCCGTACCGGCGCGGCCAGGGTCTGCAGGGTCGCCGGGGTGACTGCGCGCCGCCGCGCGGCTGCCAGCCACGCCTCGACCGAGGCTCGGCTCGGCGCGGCCAGCCCGGGGAACTGGTCGCGGCTGAACGCGGCGAACCTGGCCAACACCCGCGCTTCGGCGGCGTACTTGTAGCCGACGGCGCGTTTCTCCGCGACCAGAGCCGTGATCGCGTCGGTCATGGTGATGTCGGTGCTCATCGTGCCGTCTCCCGTCCCGGCGCGTCCGGGTCCAGGGCGCACTTGGCCAACAGGCCCAGCGACGACTTCAGATACACGCCGGTCGATTGAGTTGACTGGTGGCCGAGGATGTCGGCGATCTGCTCGACCGGTGTGCCGTCCTCCATCAACTTGGTCGCGAGGGTGTGCCTGAGTGAATGCATGCCGTGGCGGCGTTTCTCGCTGATCGGGACGTGAGCCACCCGGGCGTGCTTGACCAGGATCTGATGTAGATGGTCCTGGTCGGAGAACGGGCCGATCGGGGCGAGGTGCCGGATGAATACCTGCGGGCAGTCGCAGACCGGCCGGCCATGGCGGATGTAGTCGATCACCGCCCATCCGACCTCTTTGAGCAACGGTAGTTGCACCCGGTGGGTCGTCTTGGCCTGCGTTATGCACAGCCGGTTGCCCGGCCAGTCGAAGTCGACGAACTCCAGCCGTTTGACGTCGATGCTGCGCAGCCCGAGCCTGGTGATCAGCAAGATGATCGCGTAGTCCCGCTTCCCGCACGGGTTACTCCGGTCGATCGCGTCCAGGATCCGGGCCACGTGGCCGGGATCCCACACCGATGGGACCCTGGCCTGCTTGCTGGCGCGCGCCGCCGGGACCGCGTCCAGTACAGCGGCGTCGAGCAGACCGTCGGCGGCAGCGAATCTGATGAACGACCGCACCGCGCACAGTTTCTGCTCGACAGTCTTGACCTGGTATCCGGTCAGCGTGGCGACGAACGCCTCGACCGCGCCGGCGTCGCACAGGGCCAGCCCGCCGCGGGTGCCCACGAACGCGACGAATTCCCCGGCCAACGTCCCATAGGTGCGCACGGTCGAGGCGAAGTGCCCAGCCGCCCGAAGCCACGCCTGGAACCGGACGATAGCCTCGGCACCCGGCCCGTCCAGCTTGCTCACCGACCGGGAGTAGCGGCGCAGCACCGCCCCATGCGCCGCGTAATCGCCGAGCATCTGGGCGACCCTGAACAGATAGATATCGTTCGGTTTGAGTGTGCCCGCCCGCTCCTTATCGAAGAAGCCGCACGCCTCCTCGACCCACGCCATCGCCACATCCAGGCAGAACTCCTCGACGCCGTGGGCAGCGAAGAACCTCTCCAAGCGTCGCCAGCAGCCCCGGTACCAGACCAACGTCGAGTCCTTGTAGCCCAGACGCCGCAACTCCGCGTCCAAACCCGACACCAGCGCAGACACAGTCGCCATCACAGCCAACCTCCGATCACGCGGGCCCGGCACCATGCCGACCCCCCTGATCGGAATCCTCGGCTCGTTATGCGCAGCGTTCGACCCCCGGACCCGCTCTCACCAGGCCTAACAAGCCAACGCTGCGCATAACCCAGCACTGCTCATAAGGCGCGTTATGTTCAGCTGAACATAAACCGCCCTGCGGGGTCCCGGTCTGGGTGTCCGCCAGCGTGCCGTCCTCGGTGAGGATGCCCGCCTTCAGGAACGCCTTCACCAGGGCCAGGACGCGTTTATCTCCGATACGCACCCGTATCCTGTTTAACAGGGCCGAATGCGAGATTTCATCGAAACAGGCTTTAATATCGCCTTCCACGATCCACTCATACGAGCAGGACGCGAAATGACGCACCTCGGCCACGGCGTCATGAGCCCGGCGATTCGGGCGGAACCCGTAAGAACACGGGAGGAAATCCGCCTCGAAAATCGGCTCCAGGACCAGCTTGAGAGCACCTTGGACCACCCGATCCCGCAGCGCGGGAATACCGAGCCAGCGACGTTTCGTCGTTCCCGGCTTCGGGATCATTCGCTCCCGCACCGGGATTGGGCGGAAACCGCGGTCCTTCACCTCAGCCCGCAGCCCCTCGAGGAATGCCCCGACCCCATACACGGCCTCCACCTGGTAGGCGGTCTGCCCGTCCACCCCGGCCGTATGTGCTC
>DATFCF010000775.1:0-3718 GCA_035253445.1 Mycobacterium sp. | reverse complement strand
GCGACGACGCGCTGGGCGGGTTTGGGCGTCCAGTCGGTCCGGTACACGCCGAGGGTGTCGTGATCGCTGCTGCTGCCGGTGTTGCGGTCGCGCAAGGTGTAGATGAACGCCGGCCCGGTATAGGGCAGCGACCGCCACGTGGTCAGGAAGTCGCGGATGTAGTCGGCCTGTGTCGCCTCGTCGACGGACGAGGTGGGTTCGCCGTATTCGGTGGCCCAGATCTTCTTACCGCCGTCACCGTTGGCCACCATCAGCCCTCGCATGGCCTCCAGCTGCGTCATCGGCGAGTCGGCGACACCGCGACCCGCGGAGAACTTGATGCCGTAGTGGTACGGGTGGAACGACAACGCGTCCATGCTGCCTGCGGCGCCCGCCGCGTACATCCGCTGCAGGAACACGACAGGGTCCACCGTCAGCGATCCGAAGGACACCACCCAGCCCAGTACGCCGCCGATGACGGTGGCGTTCGGATCGGCTCCCTTGATCCGGGGGTAGGCCGTCTTCAGCAACTCGGTGTAGAGCGCGGCGTCGGGACCCTGCGCCCCGGTCGCCCAGAACATGATCGAGTTGGGCTCGTTCCACACTTCATAGGCCTGCACCCGGCCCGCGTAGCGGCTTGCCACCGCGGCCGCGTAGTCGCCGTAGGTGGGCATGTTCGTCGGCGGGCCCGCGAACGCGATCGTGCCTGGCACCGCCGCCCAGCCCGGGGAGGAGTTGAGGATGCCGACCACGCCCAGCCCCCTTGCGTTGGCGGCGTTGACGATCAGATCGGCCTGGCCCCAGTTCCATGTGTCCGGATCGGGCTGAATCCCCGCCCACGGCAACAGGACTCGCACGCTGTCCACACCCGTGTCGACCATCAGGTCCAGCGCCCGGTTGACGTCGTCGGGCCCGTAACCCCACATGTCGGAGTCGGCGAAGCCGATCGATCCGATTGCGGCGGTCTCGATGACCGGGTAGTCCCGTGTCTTCGACGACGGAGACAGCACGTTGGTCAGAGCTACCGACAGCACGGCGACCGCCATCAGCGCGGCAGCAGCCTTGAGGAAGGCCTTGGAGAAAGTACGCATGAGTCCCCTATCTAGGGCGGCCAGGCAAGTCCCGACACGCATGTATCGGAATCTGCCAGCTGAAAGTAACAAAACCGCACGCCCGCCAGGTGCATAGCGGACAGTAGCAATTATGGCGGACGTTAATTATTGCGTGGTTGGGGCAGGCTTTGCGGGGCTCACAGCCGCTCTGCGACTGAAGCAGGCGGGTGAGTCGGTGGTGCTGATGGAGGCTCGTGATCGGGTGGGAGGCCGGACATTCACCGAGGTCAGAGATGACGGAGTGTGGATCGACCGCGGCGGGGCATGGGTGGGGCCCGGCCAGGATCGCATCAAGGCGCTGATGACCGAGTTCGGCGTTGCGAGTTACAAGCAGTTCGTCGATGGCAAATCGATGATGATCGTCGACGGCAAGCAGCACCGCTACTCCGGCACGATCCCTCTGACGATGAGTCCATGGGTGTCGGCCAATCTCGGCGCCGTCTTCCTCGAGCTGGGGCAAATGTCGAAGTCGATTCCGCTCGAGGCGCCGTGGGAAGCGAAGAACGCCGAGAAGTGGGACCAGATCACGCTCGCGAAGTGGCTGAGCAGCAACACGGTGTCCAAAGCCGCGCACGATCTGCTCGAGACGGCGCTGGCCGGCTGCTACACGTCGGCCGCGTCGGAAGTCTCGATGCTGTTCGTGCTCTACCAGATGGCCTCCGGTGGCGGACCGGGCTTTCTGCTCGGCGTCAAAGACGGCGCACAGGACTCCCGGATCGTCGGCGGCATGGGCGCGGTGTACCGGCCGATGGCCGCCGAACTCGGTGACTCGCTGCACCTGTCACAGCCGGTGCGGCGCATCGACCAGGACGCCGAGGGGGTGACGGTCCGCTCAGACGACATGACCGTCCGTGCGCAGCGGGTCATCGTCGCGGTGCCGATCGCGATCGCGAGTCAGATCCTCTACGAGCCCATGCTGCCGGTCGACCGGTCGTTCCTGCATCAACGCATGCCCAGCGGCGCGATCTACAAGATCAACATCGTCTACGACGAGCCGTTCTGGCGTAACGACGGCCTGTCCGGACAGTCGGCCGCACCCGGATCTCCCGCAACGGTGACGATCGATGCGTCCACCGATGCGCCACGGCCCGGCGTTCTCTGCGTGATCGTCGAGGGGCCGATCGCGCGGCAGATCGGCAAGCTCGACGAGGCCGACCGCAGGCGGACGATCCTGGCCGAACTCGTCGGCCGATTCGGTGACAAGGCCGCATCGCCGGTTGACTACGTGGAGCAGTGCTGGACCACCGAGCGCTACTCCGGCGGGGGAATGCTCAGCCACGCACCCACGGGTGTGCTCACCGAGTTCGGCCCTGCGCTGCGAGAACCGTGCGGCAGGATCCACTGGGCCGGAACCGAGAGTTCGGCGCAGATGTGCGGATGGGTGGACGGGGCGGTCCGCTCCGGCGAACGGGCGGCGGCCGAGGTAATGCAACGCGAAAGGGTCGCCGTGGCGTAACGCTCGCCGCCCAGTGCGGCACTACGCGTACATGACCACACACTCGATCACATCAATTCGACAGCACACCCTCGATACCGTTGCCGGCCTGGCCGCGCGCTACGGCCTGGCGATCGTGCTGTTCTGGTACGGCGGCCTGAAGTTCATGAACTACGAAGCCCAAGGCATCCAGCCCCTGGTCTCCGAAAGCCCGTTCATAAGTTGGTTATACGAGATCTTCTCCGTCTACACGTTTTCGGCGCTGCTCGGCGTGATGGAAATCGCCGCCGCGGTGCTGCTTGTCGTCAAACCGTGGTGGCCGAAGGTGTCGGTCTTCGGCAGCTTGCTCGCGATCGCGTTGTTCGTCGCGACGATCAGCTTCCTGTTCACCACGCCGGGTGTCTTCGTTGCCTCCGAGGGTGGGTTCCCCGCGCTGTCGCTCGATGGTGGGTTCCTGATGAAGGACATCGCGCTGCTCGGCATCTCGGTGTGGACGCTGGCCGATGCGCTGCGGGCAACCCGCAGCACTCTCGCCGGTTCCTCACAGCCTCACGCAGGGTAGTGATGCCTGACTGGCGGTGTGACAACGACATGGCGCCGGGCCGGCCTCGCGGTGATGTTGACCGCGACGGCGGTGGCCTATCTGTGGAACATCACCATCAACGGAATGGGCAATCAGTTCTATGCCGCTGCGGCACAGGCGGGTTCGACCAACGCCGAAGCACTGCTGTTCGGTTCGCTGGATGCGCACAACTTCATCACCGTCGACAAACCGCCGGTCTCGCAGTGGATGATGGGACTGTCCGGGCAGATATTCGGATTCAGCAGCGCGAGCATGCTTGTGCCGCAGGCGCTGATGGCTGTCGGCGCCGTGGCACTGCTCTACGGCGCCGTCGCCCGCGTCTGTGGTCCGCGCACCGGATTGCTGGCCGGCGCGGTGCTCGCCCTGACGCCGGTGGCCACGTTGATGTTTCGGTTCAACAACCCGGACGCGGTGATGGTGCTACTGATGACCGCAACGGCGTACTGCACAGTGCGGGCGCTGCCGCGGGCCAGCGCCAAATGGCTGGTGTGGGCCGGTGTAGCGCTCGGCTTTGCGTTCCTGGCCAAGATGCTCGAGGGGTTGATGGTGGCGCCTGCGCTGGCGATCGCATACGTCAGCGCGGCGCCAACCACGTTGCGTGACAGGCTA
>DATFCF010000774.1:0-4565 GCA_035253445.1 Mycobacterium sp. | reverse complement strand
TGGGCGTCATCGCATCCGACCCGCAGTCGTTCTACACCGGTGATATCGCCCGCGATATCGTCGCTGCGGCCGCAGATGCGTCCGGTGGCCGCACCCCGAGCCTGATAACCCTGGAGGACCTGTCCGGCTACACCGCCAAGAAGCGCGAGCCGCTGTGCACGCCCTATCGCGGCCGCGAAATCTGCGGGATGCCCCCACCCTCCTCCGGAGGCATCGCCGTTGCCGCGACCCTGGGCATGCTCGAACATTTCACGATGGGCGACCACAAACCGACCGACGTCGACCTCAACGGCGGCCGGCCCGCGGTGATGGGGGTTCACCTCATCTCCGAGGCCGAACGGCTGGCCTACGCCGACCGCGACAAGTACGTCGCCGACACCGATTTCGTGCCGCTGCCCGGAGGCTCGCCCAACACGCTGCTGAACAGTGACTACCTCGCCGGACGGGCCGCACTGATCTCCGAGCAGCACACCATGGGCACCGCGAAACCGGGCGAGTTCGGCCTCCCGACAACGCCTGCGCCACCAACCCCCGAGCATGGCACCAGCCAGATCAGCGTCATCGACGCGCAGGGCAACGCGGCCTCACTGACCACCACCGTGGAATCGGCGTTCGGGTCGTATCACATGGTGGACGGATTCATCCTCAACAATCAGCTCACCGACTTCGCCGCCGAACCCACCGGCCCGGATGCGATGCCGGTGCCCAATCGGGTACAGCCGGGAAAGCGGCCGCGCAGCACCATGGCGCCCACGCTGGTGTTCGACAAGTCCGGGCCCGAGCGCGGTGAGCTGTATGCGGTGCTGGGCTCCCCCGGCGGCTCGGTGATCATCCAGTTTGTGGTGAAAACCGTTGTGGGAATGCTCGATTGGGGTCTCGATCCGCAGCAGGCGGTATCCGCGGTCGATTTCGGTGCCGCGAACACACCGAAGACCAACGTCGGCGGTGAGCATCCCGTCATCGATACCTCCGGTCCCCCTGGACTGGCTGGCGACCATGACCCGCTGGTGCAGGGCCTGCGTCAACTCGGCCACCAGGTCGACCTGGCCGACCAGTCCAGCGGACTGTCGGCAATCACTCGGGACCAGCCGGGCTGGGTCGGTGGCGCCGACCCCCGCCGCGAGGGGCTGGTCATGGGAGACCCCAGGTGACGTCGGTGACCGCGCAGGTCGCCCGGCTGACCGAATCGGACTGGCAAGTGTTCGCCGGCGTCCGGTTGAGGGCACTGACCGAGTCGCTCGGCGAGAACGACCCGCAGTACCGGCAGGAAGCCGCGTTCACCGCCGCGCAGTGGCGCCGCAGGCTCCGCGACCACGCTCAGTTCGCGGCGCTGATCGGCAGCCGCCCGGTCGGCCTGATCGGCGCACAGCAGGAAAACGCCGACACCGTGTACCTGTACTCGCTGTGGCTGGACCCGGCCGCCCGCGGTAATGGCCTGGCCCGACCACTGGTCGCCGCCGCGGTCGATTGGGCCCGTGACCGCCGGGCGCGCACCGTCACTCTGCGGGTGGCTCGCGACAACACGGTGGCCCGCGGTGTCTACGAAAGCCTGGGCTTCGCCGTCGTGACAGCCGAAACCGCCAGCCCTAAAGGCGAAGTGGCGATGTCGCTCAGCGTGAGTTGATGCCCTTGTAGCGCTCCAGCAGGCCTCGCACCTGGTCCATCGCATCGACGGCGCGGTTCTTGTCGACAGCCTGGATCGCCATCACCGGGACGTACTCGTCGTCGGGTAGGTCCACCCTGGCCCAGCGCGCCCCGCGAGGGAACGACACACCGACAACGTCCGACCATGGAATCAGCTTGTACCCGAGGAGGTTTCGCACCGCGACACCTGCCGCGCCGACCCGTAACCGTGGCCGGGCGAACATCAGCACGGCACACGCGATGACGGCACCGAGCAACGCGATCGCCACCTGGTCAGCCGTCTGGAAGATCACGCCGGTCGACGAGATCTTCAGCAGCGCACCGACGGTGACATGAGCGGCCAGGATCAGCGCCGCGGCGCCGTAGGCGAAGTAGGGCGCGAGGTATGGGCGCACCTCCAGATCCCAGTCGCTCATGACCGCAGGTCGCGCAGCGTCAGCGCGGTCGACAGGGCCGCCGCGGCGGCCTGCGCGCCCTTGTCCTCGGCCGAGTCCGGCAGCCCGGCCCGGTCGAGCGCCTGCTGCTCGGTGTCGGTGGTGAGCACGCCGTTGGCGACGGGGGTCGACGCGTCCAGCGACACCCGCGTCAGGCCCTGCGTCACCGCGTCACACACATAGTCGAAATGCGGTGTCTGGCCGCGGATCACCACGCCCAGCGCCACGACCGCGTCATGATTGGCGGCCAATGCCTGTGCCACGACCGGGATTTCGATCGCTCCGAGTACCCGCACCACCGTCGGGTTGTCGATGCCTGCGTCGGCGGCCACTTTGCGCGCACCGTCGAGCAGCGCATCGCAGATCGTCTCATGCCAGGTGCTCGCCACGATGGCCAGCGTCAATCCCGATGCGTCGAGCTGTGGAAGATCGGGAACTCCCGCGCCTCCGCTCAATTCAGGGCTCCGCGGCTACTCACAGGGCTCCGCCGAATTCGCCAGGCACAGCTTCGTCGTAGTCGTCCAACCCGGTCAGGTCGTGTCCCATCCGGTCGCGCTTGGTCATCAGGTAGCGGATGTTCTCCGCGTTGGCGCGCACCGGCAGCGGCACCCGTTCGATGATGTGCAGCCCATAGCCGTCCAGGCCGACCCGCTTCGCGGGGTTGTTGGTGAGCAGCCGCATCGAGCGCACGCCGAGGTCGACAAGGATCTGTGCGCCGATGCCGTAGTCACGAGCGTCGGCGGGCAGGCCCAGTTTGAGGTTGGCGTCGACCGTGTCGTCGCCGGCATCCTGCAACTGATACGCCTGCAGCTTGTGCATCAAGCCGATGCCGCGGCCCTCGTGGCCGCGCATGTACAACACCACGCCGCGTCCTTCGCGGGCCACCATCGCCATCGCGGCGTCCAGCTGCGGTCCGCAGTCGCAGCGGCGGGAACCGAACACGTCACCGGTGAGGCACTCCGAGTGCACCCGAACCAGCACGTCGTGGCCGTCGCCGTGGGGTCCGGCGATCTCACCGCGCACCAGCGCGACGTGTTCGACATCGTCGTAGATGCTCGTGTACCCGACCGCCCGGAACTCGCCGTGCCGAGTCGGGATGCGTGCCTCCGCGATGCGTTCGATGTGCTTTTCGTGCTTGCGCCGCCATTCGATGAGATCGGCGATGGAGATCAGGGCCAGACCGTGGTCGTCGGCGAAAACCCGCAGCTCATCGGTCTGCGCCATCGCGCCTTCGTCTTTCTGGCTGACGATCTCGCAGATCGCGCCGGCCGGCTGCAGGCCGGCCAGCCGGGCCAGGTCGACGGCGGCTTCGGTGTGCCCAGGCCGGCGCAGCACTCCGCCGTCCTTGGCGCGAAGCGGTACCACGTGCCCGGGTTTGGTGAAGTCGTCGACGACGCTCGACGGGTCCGCCAGCAGCCGCATGGTCGTGGCGCGGTCAGAAGCGGAAATACCGGTACCCACACCGTTTTTCGCATCGACCGTGACCGTGTAGGCGGTGCCGTGCTTGTCCTGGTTGACCGCGTACATCGGCAGCAGCCCCAGCCTGTCGCAGATCGCTCCGTCCAGCGGCACACACAGATAGCCGGAGGTGTAGCGGACCATGAACGCGACGAGTTCGGGGGTGGCCTTCTCGGCGGCGAAAATCAGGTCGCCCTCGTTCTCGCGGTCCTCGTCGTCGACGACGACAACGGCCTTTCCCGCGGCAATATCCGCGACCGCCCGCTCAACCGAGTCCAGCCTCGTCATCACCCCAGTATGAACCACTCGCGGGCAGGAATTTATTGCGTGGTTAGTCGTCGGCCTTGTCCATGAGGCGTTCGACGTACTTCGCGATGATGTCGACCTCGAGGTTGACGTGGGTGCCGACGTCGGCCCGGCCCAGGGTGGTGAGCTCCAGCGTGGTCGGGATCAGCGACACCTCAAACCAGTCGTGACCTAGGCCGGAGACCGTCAACGACACCCCGTCGACGGTGATCGAGCCCTTCTCGACGACGTATCGGGACAGCGCCATGGGCAGGGCGATTCGCACCACTTCCCAGTGCTCCGAAGATGTGCGCGCGATCACATGACCAGTGCCGTCGACGTGCCCCTGGACGATGTGTCCGCCCAGCCGGCTGTTGACCGCCGCGGCGCGTTCCAGGTTGACGTTACTGCCCACGCCGACGCCGCGCAGGCTCGAGCGATTGAGCGTTTCG
This sequence comes from Mycobacterium sp., assembly GCA_035253445.1. GTDB lineage: Bacteria > Actinomycetota > Actinomycetes > Mycobacteriales > Mycobacteriaceae > Mycobacterium. The sequence goes on along the minus strand of DATFCF010000774.1, from coordinate 292 downwards.
CCCATGACGTCGGCGCTGAAGGTCCCGTCCGGCAGCACGTCAACCACGGTGAGGCACACGCCGTTGACTGCTATGGAGTCGCCGTGGCCCGCATCGGCGGTGACGACGGGGCCGCGGATCACCAACCGCGCGAAATCGCCGAGGTCTTCCTTGCCGACAACTTCGCCCAGTTCTTCGACGATTCCGGTGAACACGCCGCCAGACTAATCCCCCGGTCGCTTCGCTCCTGCCCGCCGGACCTATCCACACAGTCGCTTCTCGCCGAAGAACGTCGCGGCTGGGTTGCCGTTGA
>DATFCF010000773.1:0-3365 GCA_035253445.1 Mycobacterium sp. | reverse complement strand
CGTCTTGGCAATCGCGTTCGCCTGCGCCGCAGGCCCTGCCGCGCCAGTGCCGGGCGTCGCCTCCGCGGTCGGGGTGGCCGACGCCCCCGAAGCTTCGGGTTTCTTGCCGTATGTGGTGCATGCAGCGAGCGCCGTGGCGATCAGGCCGAGCCCCGCACCGAGGATCGCCTTCTGCCGCGATATGCGCAGATCTGCAAGAGACATGGAAAGCCTTTCCGTTAGAACGTGATTCCGTTGGTCTGGAAGAACCACAGGGCCGACGTCAACCAGACATAGACAAGACCGAAGAAAACCAGGCCGCCTGCGACTGGAATCACCCACGCCCGAAGGCCTTTGCGGGTGAGCAACAGCATCTTGGTCACGAACGCACCGTAGAAGAAGCAACCGAACAGCGAGTGGAACAGCACCCGGGTGTCCGACGACTGAAAGCCGAGCGCGTAAAGGCAGTGCACCGCCACCGGCACGCTGGCCAGTACCGCCAACCGGCCCGACCACACGTGCGCCGTGCCGATCCACGACGGAGCCTTTCCGCCAGGGATCAGCCGGTACATCGCGAAGGCGGACGCCAGCTGGAACAACGCCAGCGCCACGGCCAGTGTCGCGAGCCACGACTTCACCGCGGTGCCGCTGGAGAATCCCGCCACGCTAATCGAAAAGAACTGTGGTTCATGCATTTTGCCGAAGACGCCGAGTCCGACGGCGACGAACGCCCCGAGCACGACGGCCACGATCACCGCAAGGCCGCTTCGTGGTGAGCCCGTCGTGACGGCCTGCGTTTGCGCCGTCGGGTCAGACATTGCTGTCCCCCTCGATGCGAGTTGCGACGACGGTGCGGCCGTTGATGACCGACGTGCCGTCAATGGACAGTCCTGGCGCGCGCACGGTCGACCCGTCCGGCCGGCGCTGCACTCCGGTGACGCCGCCATCGCCGTCGATAATCCAGCTGTTGCGAACGCCGGCGTCCTCGTAGACGTACAGCCCGGCAGGTGGCTGCGCGGGGTCGGCTTTGAAGTCCCACTTCTTCTCGCCGATCCACAGCGTCCCGACCACCGCGTTGCCCTCGAGGCGGCCCTCGAGCCGGCTTGCCTTGTCCTTGCTGACCAGCGAGACGGCTCCGTTGACGGCGGGTCCGCGCAGCCAGACCTCGACCGTGTTGCCGTCGCAGGCGTAGGCGACCGCCTTGTCATTCTCGACCGAGATGTCCAGTGTGATGGTGCCGGTGGCCGTCTGGACCTTGGCCACATAGTCGGCCTTGGCGGGGAACGCCACCGGCGCAGGCGCAGGCGTGGGCGCAGCGGCTGGCTGCGGCGCCGGCGCGGCCGTCGTGGTGGTGGACTGCGCAACCGGCGGCGCCGGCTGCGGTTCCGCCCTGTCTTCTTTGGAGACGTTGACCAACCAAATGCCGATCCCGAGCGCGGCAACCGCACCGAGGGTCACAAGAGGACCGCGAATTTTCATGTTCAACTCCCTGGCAGATAGCAAACGCCTTTGACGCTGCTTTGTCTGCACAACGGGCAAAGCCAGGGGTTGGTTCAGTGCGAATTTACGAGCAGGTCACTCAGCCCGGCAGCACCGGCAACGCACCGGCGACCATCAGCGGTCGCACCTCCGCCCACGCCGGGTCGCCCTCGGCGGCCGAGCCGGACAGTTGCAGCACACCGCGCTCGTCAGCGACGTACACCGTGGACGGGTTGGCGGCGACGGTCGTCACCGGCATCAGCAGATTACGGCTGGGCCCATCGGAGTTGACGCCGTCGAGGTTGACGTACGACACGGGATGCTGGGGGTCGGTGCGGCTGACGACGATGTCATCGCCGGTGCGCCAGGCCAACGAAACCGCAGTGTTGCGAAGGCCGTAGCCCAGCCGCCGCGGATACGTCAGCGCGTAGCCGCCGCCTGGAGTCTGCTCGACACCGGCGAGGATCACCTGACCTTCGATGACCATCGCGGCGCGTGTCCCGTCGCGGGACAGCTGCAACTCCGCGATCGCCCCGGGGAACCGCGTCGACACCACGGTGGCGTCGACAGGGATGCGGGCCGGCTGCCCGGACGCGTCCTGGATCACGCGCAGCACGTTGATGCCGTCGACCACCACCCAGATCGCGTCGTCCAGCGACCAGCTCGGCCGTGACAGGCTGCGGCCCTCCGTCGCCTGCGCGGCGTTGCCGCCGATAGGGCCGACCCACAACGACGACGCCATGTCGGGCGCTCCCGGCCGCACCGTCATGACCGACGCCACCTCTTGCCCGGTGCGCGACACCGCGGCCGCGGTCTGGTTGGGCATCTGCCCGAACGACCCTGCGACGCGCGGCGCGCGCTGACCGTCGAGCGATACCAGCGATCCGCCGATCAGCGCGTGCAGGCCCGCGGCCGCACCATCGGCGGCGCCGGGGTCGGTGGCCGCGACATCGGAGGTGTTCCACCCATCGGCGAAGCGGTCGTCCAGGGCTGCGCCATCGGCGTTGATCACATACGGGCCGTTGATGCCTGCCCGCGACAGCGTCCAAATGATCTGCGCCGCAAGCAGTTGACGGCTGTGCGGATCCGTCGTGGACAGATTCTCCAGATCGATGCGGGCACCGCCGTAACCGCGGCCCACACCGGTCTTTCCGCCGTCGGCGCGGGTGACCGGGCCACGCAGCTTCAGCGGGGGGCCCAGCAGATTCCGGACGGATTTGGCCATCTCGGGGCGCGGACCGGCGATCAGCTTGGTGACCAACTCGGTGGCCAACTGGTCGGGGTCCGACACGGCGACGTACCGCGGGTCCGGGACGACGGTTTTGCCGGTTGGATCGGCGAAGTACAGGGTGTTGCGCTTGTAGGTGGCCTGAAACTGTTGCCAGTCAAGGAAAACCCCGTTGGGCAGCCGGTCGATGCGCCAGCCGCCGAGCGTCTTCACCAGCTCTATCGGCCCGGGGTCGGGCAGCGCGCCCTCCCCCGTCTCGAACACTCCCATGTCCGAGAGCGACCCCAGTATGTCGGCGCGCATACTCACCTTGACACGTTCGGGCTCACGGGTTTCCACGAAGACCACGTTGTCGATCAGCAGGGCGCTACCGGCGTCGTCCCATCCGCGGGATGCGGATTCGGTGAGGAATTGCCGCGCGGCCAAGTGGCGGTTGGCGGGATCGGCCGTCGCCTTGAGGAATTCGCGCAGCAGCACGTCGGGATCCATGCCCGCCGTTGGTTTGGGCAGGCTCGGCGGCGCGGGTCGGTCGACGGTGCCGATCGCCTGCGGCGCGGACGAGCTGGGCACCCCGGCACAACTCGTGAGAGCGAACGCGAGCACGCAGATCGCTGCCAGAACGCGTTTCACACGGACTCCCCGGCCGGTTCACGGTCGCGCGCGGGACGTCGCGGAGGCC
>DATFCF010000772.1:0-3636 GCA_035253445.1 Mycobacterium sp. | reverse complement strand
ACCACGGCGCGGTCTGCAGCGACCCGTCGTGCCAGAACTTCTCACGGACGGTGCCGACGAGTTCGGCGTCTTCGGCCGCGCGCTCGACAAGAATGTGCCGCGCCCCGTCCAGTGCTGCGGCGGGGTCGGCGACGCCGTCGCACAGGAACTCCGCAGCCACCTCCTCCGGCACTAGAGTGGGGTCTGCGAGCAGGCGATCGGCCAGCGGCTCCAGACCAGCCTCACGGGCGATCTGGGCCTTGGTCCGCCGCTTGGGTTTGTACGGCAAATAGATGTCCTCGACACGTGCTTTGGTGTCCGCCGACATCAGAGCGGCCCTCAACTCGTCGGTGAGCTTGCCCTGCTCCTCGATGGAGGCCAGCACAGCCGCGCGACGGTCGTCGAGCTCCCGCAAATAGCCGAGGCGCTCCTCAAGGGTCCGCAACTGGCCGTCATCGAGGCTCCCGGTGACCTCCTTGCGGTACCGGGCGATGAACGGAACAGTCGCCCCCTCGTCGAGTAGCCGAACGGCAGCCGCGACTTGGGCCGCCCCTACACCGAGTTCCTCAGCAATACGGGCATTTACAGGTTTGACGGTTGCGCTTGCAGTCACGTGCAGGACCCTACCGAATGCCACCAACAACGCTCCTGAACGAGATGGCGCGTGTGTGGCGCCGACCGAGGGAGTCTGCCCGGCGTGTCGCGCTGACACGGCACACTCGGCCCGATTTTCACGCCCACCGCGGGGCCGCAGCTCCCCCGGCAGCTGCTCGCTCAGACCGTTGATGCCGCTGTCGCTAGGTTGGGGTGATGGCCGACATGGCTGTTCAGATCGTCGACCACGACGCCCAGTGGCGGGATCACTTCGCGCAGCAGCGCGATCTGTTGGCCCCGGCGTTGGGCAGCTGGCTGGCGGGTCCGATAGAGCATGTGGGATCGACCGCAGTACCCGGACTGGCATCCAAACCGATCATCGATATCCTCGCCCCCGTCACATCCCTGGCGCAGGCACACCGTGCGGTGCCGATTTTGCAAGCTGCGGGTTGGCTCTTCTGGGCCGCTGATCCGAATCGTTCCTGGCGCTTGTGGTTCCTGCGTCCACGACCGGAAGCGAGAACACACCACCTCTATCTCATCGAGCAGGACGACCCGCACGCACACGAGTTGCGCGTTTTCCGCGACCTGCTGCGATCCCGACCCGAGTTACGCCAGCGCTACGAACTACACAAACACCGTCTCGCGCAGACACACCGCGATGATCGCGAGGCGTACACCGCGGCGAAGCGGCAATTCGTGGAGACGGCGCTTCGTGGGGCCGGGGTCGAGCCACAGCAAAGACACCCGGCCGACAATGCCGAAGATCTCTGGTAACGCATCGGCGCACCATCTGCGAAAGCGGCCACCACGGCGTCCGCGGCGTATCCACGCGGGTTTGCTGAATCGAAGGATCTCGCTGGCGACGATCTAGTGCATGGACCGCGAATCAGGTGGTGAGAGCATCGACGTAGGGGTCCGAGGACATCGGTACCGCACCGGTTTTCGTAATCAGCAGCTGTTCTTCGAGTTTCACGCCTTCGTGGCCTCCTTCTTCGCCGATGTAGCTTTCGACGCAGACCACCATGTTCTCCTCGAAGACCCCGTCGTAACCCCACTCGTCGTAGTCTGCGGGGTGGGTAACCACGGGGCTTTCGTCGACAAGCCCGGCGCCGTGCACCATCATCGTGTACCGATTTGCGAGGTACTCGTCAGGCACCGGCCAGCATCGTGAGCCGAATTCGGCGAAGCTCATGCCCGGCTCGATCAAGTCGACGTTGTGAAGTATTTGCGCTTGGGCAAGGTCATACAGCCTGCGTTGATTACCTGTCGCTGGTCTTCCTGGGCATACCAATGTGCGGGAGATATCCGCCAGGTAACCCATTGGCCCGACCATGTCGGTATCGAAGGCGACCAGATCACCCGCGTCGATGGTCCGGTTACTGCATTCTTGGTACCAGGGATTGGTTCGCGGGCCGGATGCAAGTAGTCGCCTCGACCCACTCGCCGTCATGAGCAATGTTCGTTTGATGCAGAATCGACCAAAGTTGATTCTCAGTGATGCCGGGAGCCAAGGCTTCCCGCATTCTTTGCACGGCGACGTCGGCGACGTCCACCGACAGCTGGAGACATTCGATCTCCTCGGGGGTCTTGATCATCCGCGCCAACTCCAGCGCTTCCTGCGCATCGAACAACGAGATTCCAGCATCTGTGAGGTGACGGGCGTTCCACGGTTCGCAGCGATCGATCGCCAGCCGTTGCTCTGGCCCACCGTGTTCTCGCATGAGTTCAATCACGCCGCGCGCCCAGGATTGCGACTTCTCCGGCCTGCGGGGTCCCGCCATGAAATAGAACGGCGATATGCCGGCCCGGATCTCGTCGACAGTTTCGGACCCTTCACCAACGTGGAGGGACGTTGCGAATTCGTGGAGGACGACGGGACCTTCCACTGGGACAAACGCATACCTGCCAGGTGCGTGCATCGTCCAGACCTGCATGTTGCGCGTTCCGGTTGCATAGCGGATGTTCAGCGGATCGCTGAGAAGCGCTGCGCCGTACCCAAATCGAATCAGCTGCACCCGAACGTTGTGTAGCCGGTCATGATTCAACTTCACCGTGTCGATCATCGCGGCGCGCTCAACCACGTTGATCGCAAGATCCGGAATCATCGGATCGGGACCCCCGCCGCGTCCGCCGCGGGGCGACGTTGTTGAGGTGGTGCGGATGCGGCTCATGCTTTCCCGTCTCGGATCAAAGTCCAGGGGGGTCAGTGGCCCCGGGCCACCCAGTCGTCGTAGTGGATGATCTCGTCGCCGCGCTGTCGGCTCGTCACTTGAGTACCACCACCGAACGCAGCACCTCACCGGCGTGCATCTTTTGGAATGCCTTCTCGATGTCGTCGAGGCCGATGCGTTCGGAGACGAACTTCTCCAGCGGCAGTCTGCCCTGCAGGTACAAGCTGATGAGCGTCGGGAAGTCACGCTCGGGCAGGCAGTCGCCGTACCAGGACGACCTCAGCGAGCCGCCGCGAGAAAAGAAGTCGATCAACGGCATCTCAAGCTTCATCTCCGGCGTCGGAACACCCACGAGCACAACGGTTCCGGCGAGATCACGGGCATAGAACGCCTGCTTCCAGGTTTCCGGCCTGCCGACCGCGTCGACGACGACGTCGGTACCGAATCCGCCGGTCAGCTCCTGGATCGCCTCGACGACGTCGTCGACGGTGCGGGCGTTGATGGTGTCGGTGGCTCCGAATTCGCGCGCCCATTGCAGCTTCGTGTCATCGGTGTCGACCGCGATGATCTTCTTCGCGCCGACCAGTCGCGCGCCGGCGATCGCGGCGTCACCGACACCGCCGCAGCCGATCACGGCCACGGTGTCGTCGCGGTTGACCGCGCCGGTGTTGATCGCCGCGCCGATGCCGGCCATCACCCCGCAGCCGAGCAGTCCGGCCACCGCCGGGTCGGCCGCGGGATCGACCTTGGTGCACTGTCCCTCGTGCACCAGCGTCTTGTCGGCGAACGCGCCGATGCCCAGTGCCGGGGTCAACGCGGTGCCGTCGGTCAGTGTCATCTTCTGCGTGGCATTGTGGGTGTTGAAGCACAAGTTCGCACGTCCGCGCTT
>DATFCF010000771.1:0-2110 GCA_035253445.1 Mycobacterium sp. | reverse complement strand
AATTGTTGATGCTCGATGCGAGTCCGCTGGTGGAGATCGGAGTGGCGTCATGACACTGGATGCTGACAAACTGTACGCTTTACTCCCATCGATCTATCGCATTCGCGATCAAGAGGAGGGAGCGCCGCTCAAAGCCTTCTTGACCGTGCTGGCGGAACAGGCGGAGGTGCTGCAGGAAGACCTGGCTCAACTCTATGACGATCAGTTTATCGAGACCTGCGCGGAGTGGGTGGTGCCCTACCTCGGGGGGCTGATCGGGTATCGGAAGCTTCGGGATACGGCTGCCACGAACGGTTCGTCACGGGCCGAAGTAGCCAATACGATTGCCTACCGACGCCGCAAGGGTACTGTGTCGATAGTGGAGCAGTTGGCCACGGATGTGACGGGATGGAAGGCGCGGGCGGTGGAGTACTTCCAGCAGGTCTGCGTGACGCAGTACCTCAACCATGTGCGGCCGACCCACCACGCGGTGGCCGATCTGCGCCGGCAGCGGCAAGTCATGTGGTCTCAGACCCCGTTCGACAGCATGCCTCATGTCGTCGATGTGCGATGGATCGCGAGCGGCCGCGGCCGCTACAACTTGCCGAATGTCGGTCTGTTCTTGTGGCGGCTGCAAACTTATCGCGTCGCCAAAGGCACGGCCAAGCTCGTCAAAGACGGCTGCTTCACATTTCATCCGCTGGGGTTCGACATGCCGCTCTTCAATCCCGGCCAGGGAGAAGAGAGCCTGACACGGCTGGCGGAGCCGGTGAACGTCCCCGATCCTCTCCGGCGACGCCCTCTGTTCGACGAACTCGAAGAATTGCGCCAGAGTTTGGCGGATGATCGTGCGGAATCAGTGGCCATTCGAAGATTGTCGTGGTTCGATGTTGCGCGGCCTGTGTTTCAGGTGTTCACGAACGGGACCATCGTGCCGGCGCAGCAGGTCCTCATCTGCGATCTGACAGACTGGCAACGTCCGCTGAGCCGGCTGACGTACCGACCTCGCGGCAAACGGCCTGGGGACAATAGTCCGGACCCGCAACTGCCGATCCAAGTCGCTGTGGACCCTGTGCTGGGACGCCTCGCGTTCTCGACCGACGCCAATATGACGGGGGCGCAAGTACAGGTGACCTATTCCTTCGGATTCAGCGGAGCTTTCGGAGGAGGGCCATATCCCTCTGACACACTTCGTGCTCCCGTAACACGGCGCGTAGTGACGGGAGGGGCTACACTCGCACAAGCGTTGGCGGCCGTGGGGACTGCGGACGCCGTGATTCAAATCGACGACAGCGCGACGATTGATGGAGATCTCACGATCACCTTGGGGCCTGACCAGGACCTGATCATTCAAGGCAATGAAGGCACACGCCCCGTATTGACGGGGAAAGTCACCATCATCAGCGCAAAGGATGCGGAGCTGAGTTTGCACAATCTGTTGCTGGCAAAATCGGTACAGATGACCGGCACGGCCGAGACGACCCTCACGATCCGGCATTGCATGCTCGCGCCGGTCGAACTCGCGCAGGATCTTTCAATGCAGCCTCGGTCTGAACCATCGGTACGGTGGGTTGATGCAGGTAGTCGCGGGACCTTAGTGATTGATCATACGCTCAGCGGCCGCCTGATGACGAGCTCTGATGTGTCCGTGGAGCTGCTCGACAGTGCGATCGATGCGCTTGCCGACACGGGAGTAGCCTTGGCAGCGGTTGATGACGGGAAAGTCGCGGCGGGGACGCTGCAGTTGGTTCGGACGACGGTCATCGGAACTATCCACGTTCGGGCTCTCGAATTGGCTGAGCATGCACTTGTGACCGGCCAAGTCGTCAGTGAGCAACAACAGCAAGGATGCGTCCGCTTTTCCTATTTCCCGTCCGATTCTCGAGTCCCGCGCCGGTATCGCTGCCAGCCCGAATGGGCAGTGCAGCAAGCCAGGGCTGCCGCGCAACAGCTTGATCCGTTCGTCGCTTCCGATGCCCTCACGCAACTTGAGATGCGGATTCGTTCCTCATTGCGCCCCGTGTTTACAACTACCCGATTCGGTCACCCGGCCTATCTACAACTTCATTTATCTTGCCCGGTTGAGATTCGGACGGGTGCCGAGAATGGATCGGAGATGGGAATCTTCCAC
>DATFCF010000770.1:0-3878 GCA_035253445.1 Mycobacterium sp. | reverse complement strand
CGCGGCATCGGTTGCGGGAGCCGGAGACGACGGTGGACCGCGCGAGCGATGAACAGATCGTCGCGCTGCTGCGGGCGTGCCGTTCGGTGCGGGATCGGCTGATCGTGTTGCTGATGGCACGGGCCGGGTTGCGGCGCGGCGAGGTGTGCGGGCTGCGCCGCAGCGATGTGCACCTGCTGGTGGATTCGCGCCGGTTGGGGTGCGAGATCGTGCGGGCGCATCTGCACGTGGTGCGTCGGGAGGACAACCCGAACGGGGCGTGGGCCAAGTCCCGCCGGCAGCGGGTCGTGCCGCTGGATTTCCTTGTCGTGCAGGCGTTTGACACCTACGAGTTCGAGCGCATGAGAGTGCCGGGCGCAGCGGACAGTGATTTCGTGATCGTCAACCTGTTCCGCGGCCGGATCGGGGCGCCGATGCGGCCGGACGCGATCGGGGAGCTGATGGCCGCGGCATCGAGTCGGGCCGGACTCGACGTCCCGGTCCGCCCCCACCAACTGCGACATGCGTTTGGCAGCAACGCTGTGGACGCCGGATCGGGCATCGATGTCGTCGCCGATCTGATGGGGCACGCCGCTATTGCTTCCTCGCAGGTTTACGTGCATCCGGACTCCTCCCGGCTGCGGGCCGCGGTCGACGCGGTGCCCAGCCCCCGCGACTTCGGTGCGGTGATCCGGTGACCGCCGCAGAACTGGTCACCGCGGATGGCACTGGCGATCCTTCGTTGGAGTTCACGCACGTGCTGACCGGGATAGCGCTGGAGGCGGATGCTGCGCGGCTGGCCGGGATGCTGGATCCTCGCTTCCTGGTCGAGGCGGGGTGGAATCCGCAGACGCGGATGTTGTCGCTGCCGGCCCAGCATCGGTTGTTGGGCAGAACGGTATGCCGAGTCCAGCGGTGCCACAACACCGTTCACTCGGGCATCGTGGTATGCCATCGGTGTTTCACGCGCCTGTCCCGGTTGGGGATGAGCCCTGAGGACATCGCGACCGCGATAGAGCTGCCCGACGAGCCGGCCCCGGCGACTCGATGCGCAGTGCCGGAATGCCGGTGCGTGCCGACGGTGCGGCACGCGGTGTTGTGCGAGCCGCACGCCAAGAAGTTCCGCCTGCGACGCCCCCGGTTGTCGATGGAACAGTTTCTGGCCGACCCCAGAGTGGGGCCTTTGCCGCCGACGCCGGCCTGCCAGGTTGCCGCCTGCATCCGGACCGCGGACGGCGCCTGCGGATATTGCAACACCCACTACCAGCGATGGCGGAACGCGCTGCGGGCAGCCCCGGAGCTGGACGCGCGTCGGTGGGAGACCCGGGAATCGGGCGTGCCCGAGCCCGGGCAGGTCAATCTTCGGGCCCTGCCGCCGATGGTGGTCGTCGAGGTGCTTTTCGGTGTTCAGCAGCGTGTCCGGGGCGGGGCGAAGATCGCCGATGCGCAACTGCGGGTGCTGTGCGACGGACTGCGCTGGCGACAGGTGACCTCGATTACCGTCGACCGGGCCGAGATCACCCGCAACAAGACGGTGCGCTCGCTGCGGGCCGCCCTCACCCAACACGTTCGGCGGGCCCTGGCCGACCCCGGGAGCGAACAGGCCAAGGACACGTGGGATCTCGCGGTTTTCGGTCATCGCGGGAACCTGTCGTTCACCGGAATCAGCCAGCCCTGGCTGTCCCAGTGCGCCAAACAATGGGCGGCAGAACAACTCCCGCGTCATCGAGGCGGCGGCGCCGCGCGAGTCCGCGGCAAAATCAACGGGCTGCGGATGCTCTCGCAGTTCCTCGGTCACAGGCCAGACCAGGGACTCATCCCGTCGACATTGGGCCGCACCGACATCGAAAATTTCCTCAACCGGCTGGCCCATCTGGAGTCGACCGGTGAGATCAGTCGATACCGCCGCAACGGCATCTGCCGCGACCTACGCGAGGTGCTGGCCGGCATCCGCGCCCTCGGCCTGACCAGGCCCAGACAACCAGCGGCAGGGCTCGCCGGCGATTTCTCCCTCGAGCGCGGCGACATCCCCGCCGAGCCCGAACGCGGCGAACCCGGCCGCGACGTCCCTCCGGAAATCATGGCCATTCTCTGCGCCAACCTCGACACCCTCGAACCGATCGAAGTCAGGGTCGCGACTCAGATCGGCATCGACACCGGACGACGCCCAGAAGACATTCTGGCCCTGCCCCTGGACTGCCTGGACCGCGACAAGGACGGAGCCGCGGTGCTCGTCTACGACAACGCCAAGGCCCACCGCCTCGGCCGGCGGCTGCCGATCGGCGACGCCACCGCCGCCGTGATCACCGGCCAGCGGCAACGCGTCCGAGCAATGTTTCCCGACACCCCAGTCGCGGAACTGGCGCTGCTGCCCTCGCCGCGCCGTAATCCTCACGGGCGCACACCCATCAGCATCGATATGCTCGATGCCCGGCACCGCGAGTGGGTCTCGGCCCTACCTGTCCTGCGCACCCGCGACGGGATCGAGATCGACAAGACCAAGGTCGTGCCCTATATATACCGGCACTGCTACGCCCAGCGGCATGCCGATGCGGGTGTCCCGATCGATGTCCTGGCCGAGCTGCTCGATCACCGCAGCTATTCCGTGACCCGCCGCTATTACCGCATCGGCGAAGACCGTCGCCGCGCCGCCGTCGACACCGTCACGGCGCTCAGCTTCGACAGGCACGGTAATCGGATCTGGCGCGACGCGGGGATGCTGCTGGAATCCGAACGTGCCCGTCTCGCCGTCGGCGAGGTCGCCGTCCCCTACGGCACCTGCACCGAACCGACCAACGTCAAAGCCGGTGGCGGCGCCTGCCCGGTCCGATTCCGCTGCGTCGGCTGCGACCACTTCCGCACCAACATCGCATACCTGCCCGATCTGCAGGCCTACCTGGAAGATCTGCTGCGCACCCGCGAACGGCTGGCCGCCACCCTCGACGGTGTCGACGAATGGGCCCGCGCCGACGCCACCCCCACCGACGAGGAGATCACTCGAATCCGGCGGCTGATCAACAGGATCAAAGGCGACATCACCGAACTCGGTGACACCGAGCGAGCCCAGATCGACGACGCTGTCGCCATCGTTCGCCGTCATCGCGCCGCCCACACGATTCCAATCGGCATGCCGGCCCTCCCGTCCACCGCGCCCGCACCGCCCACCACGACCACCACCTCGGAGGCCACAGCATGACCAACACCAAGCCGCCCCAAGCCGACACGAAAACCATCACGAGCGCACGAGCCCACCCGATGCTCGAAGGCCGCCGCGCCGAATCCACCCGACGGCGCCAACGCGTCCTCGCCGCCCTCGACCGCGCCGCCACCGAAGGCGCCGAGATCAGTGCCTCCGGGATCGCTCGCGCCGCCGGAGTCGACCGCACATTCCTCTACCGGCACCGCGACCTGCTCGAGAAGATCCACGCGCTGCAAACCGAACCCACCGCCGGCGACGGCACCGGCCCAGCGGTCACCCGGGCCTCGCTGCAAGCCGACCTGCTCGCCGCCCACGAACGCGCCGTCCGGCTCAACACCCGAATCCAGCACCTGGAAAAGCGCCTGTCCGAAGCCCTCGGCGAACACACCTGGCGCGAGTCCGGGCTCGGCGCCCCAACCGACATCGATGCACTCCACCACCGGATCACCCATCTCGAACAACAGGTCATCGACCTACAGCAACAACTCGACGAACGCGACGAAGACCTCGCCGCGGCCCGCGCCACCAACCGCGAACTCATGGCCCGCATCAACGCCCCGAGCCCCAAAAAGTGAACCACCGCGAGTCCACTTGCGCCACACCTGTTGCAACGGATAGCATCTCCCCATCAGCCTCTGAACTGCACAAACTCAGAGAATCACGCTGCCACACGGGGCTGACCCCCGGAGAATAGACCGGT
>DATFCF010000769.1:0-4747 GCA_035253445.1 Mycobacterium sp. | reverse complement strand
CAGCACCAACGACGGCAACGACGGTGCTGACGGCTAACCATCCCTACTGATATCGAGCCCCCCACCGACCAGGTGGGGGGCTCGATCTCTCAGCGTCGGTAACTGCCGAGGCCTTGCTATGGACATCTGACGGATCCGTGGCCCAACGCGCGATGCTCGCGGCGCTTCTTGCGAATTCTGGTGTGCGTCAAGCCTATCGGTGGCGGCAGCGGCGGCGCCGACGGCTAGAGATCCAGGCCGATATCGAGCACCCGCACCGAATGCGTAAGCGCACCGACGGCTAGATAGTCGACGCCGGTGCCTGCGTACTCGGCCGCGGTGTCCAGCGAAAGCCCGCCGGACGACTCGAGCAAGGTACTGGCGGCACGGGCATCGCGGCGCTGCACTGCGATCTGCGTCTGCCACACCGGAAAGTTGTCCAGTAGAACAAGTTCGACGTCCGCATCGAGGACGTCGTCGAGCTGTTCCAGCGAGTCGACCTCGACCTCGCACGGCAAATCCGGTGCTGCACTGCGGACTTCCTGCAGTGCGGCCAGCACCGAACCCGCGGCGGCTACATGGTTGTCCTTGATCAGCGCGGCATCGCCGAGGCCCATTCGGTGGTTGACGCCGCCACCGACCCGCACCGCGTACTTCTGTAGCGCCCGCAGGCCCGGCAGCGTCTTGCGGGTATCGCGGATCTTGGCATTCGTGCCGTCGACCGCGTCGACCCACGCCGCCGTTGTCGTCGCGATGCCCGACAGGTGACAGACCAGGTTGAGCATGGTTCGTTCGGCTGTCAGCAGCCCCTGCGTCGGCGCCTCAACGATCAGTACCACGCCGCGCGCTTCCAGGCGCGCGCCGTCGTCGACGCGCTGCTTCAACCGGTAGCCGTCGGGACCGAGCACCTCGTCCAGCACCAGGAGCGCGACGTCCACTCCGGCGACGACGCCTGGCTCGCGGGTGACCATCGACGCGGTCGTGGTGGCATCGGCCGGCACGGTCGCCAGCGTCGTGACGTCGGGCCCGTACCGCAGATCCTCTTCAAGTCCGCGCGCGATCACCCTTCGAGCCTCGGTAAGCTCGTCGGCGCTGAGTTCCATCAGCAGCACACCACCGCAGAGACAAGGCTCTCGGCCAAGGCCGGGTCGGTGTCGGGGAAGTCCGATCGGTGATGGCAGCCACGCGATTCCGTGCGTGCCAAAGCGGCCGCCGCGACCGCACCGGCGCTCGCAGTCAGGGCGACCTCTTCGAACTCGGCCCGGGAGTTCAGGTTTCGCGGTGTCGCGGCCTCGAGTTCCTGCCCGAGTTGCCGCAAGCCGTCGCCGTCACGGACCACCGACGCGTATCGCGTCATCGCCCGCTGCAGTTGTGCCCGGGGCAGCGCACGGCGCGTCGCCTCTCCGGCGTGCACCGCGTGCGACGGCCCGGCATCGATTACATGTTGGGCCGCCGCCTTGCCTGCACGGCCACCGACGACCAGACCTTCGAGCAGGCTGTTGGACGCCAGCCGGTTCGCGCCGTGCATGCCGGTGCGCGCCACCTCGCCCGCCGCGAACAGGCCCGCAAGTTCGGTACGGCCGTGCACATCGGTGACCACGCCACCGCAGCTGTAGTGCGCACCCGGCACCACAGGGATGGGCTGGCGGGTCGGGTCGATGCCCGTCGCGCGGCATGCCGCGGTGACCGTCGGAAACCGCTGCGGGAAGCCGGCGATGCTGCGCGCGTCGAGGTACACACAGGGATCGCCAGTCGCCCCAAGTCGCGCGTCGATGGCTGCGGCGACCACGTCGCGCGGCGCCAGATCCCCCATCGGGTGGACGCCTGCGGTCACCGAATTACCTTGGGCATCAAGGAGAATCGCACCTTCACCGCGGATGACCTCGGTGATCAGTGGGCGTCGGCCGCCGGTGTTCCCATCGAAGAGCATGGTGGGGTGGAACTGGATGAACTCGATGTCGCTGACCGCCAGGCCGGCCCACATCGCCAGCGCGACCCCGTCTCCGGTCGACCCCTCCGGGTTCGTGGTCGCGGCATAGAGGTGGCCCAGTCCCCCGGTCGCAAGGATCACCGACGGCGCATGCATCACGCCCAGCCCGTCCTCATTGAGCACCAGCACTCCGGTGACCGCTGCGCCGTCGTGCAGCAGTTCCAGCGCGACATGGCCACGACGGATGTCCAACCGCGACGCCGCCCGGTCAAGCGCACGCTGCACCTCCGCGCCAGTAGCGTCGCCGCCAGCGTGGATGATGCGACGACGGGAGTGCCCGCCCTCTCGCGTCAGCGCCCACTGCCCCGGCGCCGACTCGTCGAAATGTGCGCCGTCGTCGACCAATTCAGCAACAGCGCGGTAGCCGTCGGCGACGATCGAACGCACCGCATCCGGATCGCACAACCCGGCGCCGGCCGCCAGAGTGTCCGCAACGTGCGCGTCCACGGAGTCGTCGGTGTCCGGCAAGACGACGGCGATACCGCCCTGTGCGTAGAACGTCGCGGTTTCGGAGGCCTTGCTCAGCACCACCACATTGCGGCCGCGCCGATGCGCCGCCAATGCCGCGACAAGGCCGGCGACTCCGGTGCCGATGACGATCACATCGGCACGCTGATGCCAGCTCACTCTCCGCCGCCGGGCTGGCCGATCTCGATCATGCGTTGCACGCTGGCGCGGGCCCGCTCGGCGGTTTCGCGATCGACGTCAACCTCGTCGGCGCCTTCCACCAGGCAGCGCAGCAGCGCGGCGGGCGTGATCATCTTCATGTACTTGCACGACGCCCGGTCGTTGACGGCACGGAAGTCGACTCCCGGTGCGGCGCGGCGCAATTGGTGCAGCATGCCGACCTCGGTGGCCACCAGAACCTGGCGGGCGTGCGTCTCGCGCGCTTCGTCGAGCATGCCGCCGGTGGACAGGATCTTCACCCGGTCCTCCGGGAAGGCACCTTCGCCGGCTAGGTACAAAGCCGAAGTGGCGCAACCGCATTCGGGGTGAACATACAGTTCGGCATCCGGATGCGTGCGGGCCTGCGCGGCCAGCTCGTCGCCGTTGATGCCAGCGTGCACATGGCATTCGCCTGCCCATACATGCACGTTCTTGCGGCCGGTGACCCGCCGGACGTGGGCGCCGAGGAACTGATCGGGGCAGAACAGCACCTCGCGGTCCTCGGGGATGGACGCCACCACCTCGACCGCGTTGGACGAGGTGCAGCAGATGTCGGTCTCGGCCTTCACCGCGGCGGTCGTGTTCACGTAGGACACGACGACGGCGCCGGGATGCTCGGCCTTCCACGCGCGCAGGTCGTCGGCGGTGATCGAGTCGGCCAGCGAGCAGCCGGCGCGCTGGTCCGGAATCAGGACCGTCTTGTCGGGGCTGAGGATCTTGGCCGTCTCGGCCATGAAGTGCACGCCGCAGAAGACGATGGTGTCCTCGGGCGCCTCGGCGGCGATCCGCGACAGGGCCAGCGAGTCACCGACATGGTCGGCGACGTCCTGAATGGCGGGCAGTTGATAGTTGTGAGCCAGCAGCGTGGCGCCACGAAGGTCGGCGAGTCGGCGCACCTCGGCGGCCCACTCTTCGTCGCCGTCGACGCCCGAGTATCCGCCCGGGCCGTCGGTGATCCGGCTTGTCAGATTCGCTGCGGACACACAGTCAAGAACCGTCACCGCCGCCTCCTCAATCCTGGATAGGTTTTCGACTTATAATCGAAAACATGCCACATATTAGCACCGCCCACGAGGTGCTCGCCGTCGTGTTTCAGGTTCGCGGCCTTAACTTCAAGGGCGCACCCCGGAAACCCGGCCTTCACGTGCTGTTATGGCAGCGTGCACTCGATCCGCAACGGGGAAAGTGGTCCTTGCCGGGCGGACGACTGCGTGACGATGAGGATCTGACCAGCTCGGTTCGGCGCCAACTCGCGGAGAAAGTCGACCTGCGTGAAGTTGCTCACCTCGAGCAGCTGGCGGTGTTCTCCGATCCCAACCGGGTCCCGGACGTGCGCACCATCGCCTCGACGTTCCTCGGCCTGGTGCCCTCCCCCGCGACGCCAGAACTGCCGCCGGACACCCGCTGGCATCCGGTCAGCGACCTGCCGCCGATGGCCTTCGACCACGGCCCGATGGTGGAGCATGCCCGCACCCGACTCGCGGCGAAACTGTCCTACACGAATATCGGGTTCGGCTTGACCCCAACGGAATTCGCGCTCTCCACGCTGCGCGACATTTACAGCACCGCGCTGGGATACCAGGTCGACGCCACCAACTTGCAACGTGTGCTCGAGCGACGCAACGTCATCACCCGTACCGGCACCACCGCACGGTCCGGCCGCAGTGGCGGCCGGCCGGCGGCGTTGTACCGCTTCAGCGACTCGCAATACCGGGTCACCGACGAATTCGCTGCGTTGCGCCCGCCCGGGTGAGTCGACTGGCTTCTTAACGATCTCTTAAGTAAGAATGGCCGGATGGATCTGGGCAGCGTCGCGCCGGCAGCTGGTGCCGAGTGGATCGGGACCGCACCGCACGAAGAACTCGCGCGGGGCACCCGGCCACAGCTTCCCGTCGATGACCCGTTCTATGACCCGCCGCCCGGCTTTCAGCACGCGGCGCCGGGAACCGTCCTGCGCAGCCGCGACGTCGAGGTGGCATTTCTCGGCCTGATTCCGCAGAAGTTCACCGCCACTCAGCTGCTGTATCGCACCACCGACATGAACGGCGCCCCGGAAGCGACCGCGACCACGGTGATCGCGCCGGCCGAGCGTGGCCACGAGGCGGTGGTCCC
>DATFCF010000768.1:0-2073 GCA_035253445.1 Mycobacterium sp. | reverse complement strand
CGCTCGCTCACCCTGATGGGCGGCCCGATCGACACCCGCCTCAGCCCGACGGTCCCCAACGACCTCGCGATGCGCAACTCGATGATGTGGTTCCGCCAGAACGTGATATCGACAGTGCCACTCACCTATCCCGGCGCGATGCGCCGCGTCTATCCGGGCTTCGTGCAGCTCACCAGCTTCATCACCATGAATCTCGACCGGCACGTCAACGCCCACATACGCCAGTTCGAGCACCTGATCCGAGGCGACGACGACCCCGCCGAGGCGCATCGCAACTTCTACGACGAGTATCTCGCGGTGATGGACCTCACCGCCGAGTTCTACCTGCAGACCATCCAGGTCGTGTTCAAAGAGCATCAACTGCCGCGCGGCGTCTGGGTGAGCCGCGGCCGCCCGATCGAGCCGGCGCGCATCGAAACCGCGCTGATGACGGTCGAGGGCGAGCTCGACGACATCTCCGGCTTGGGCCAGACCAAGGCGGCACACGCTCTGACTCCCAACATCCCGGGTGCACGCCATGTGCATTGGGAGCAGCCGCGGGTCGGCCACTACGGCATCTTCAACGGCCGCAAGTGGCGCGAGCAGATCCTGCCGCGGGTGCGTGACTTCATCCGTGACAATGAAGGGTAACGTCACAACTTAGCCACATCGTTCGCAACCGCTCCGGGGGATCGTCGTTACAACGACTTCCAGCACGGAGGTTCTGAATGAAGAGCTTTTCACGTCGCAGCCTGATCGGCGGGTTCACCGTCCTGACCGGTGCCGTCGTCGTGGCCGGCCCAGCACTGGCGCAGCTGCAGGCCGAGGTTTATGTGCCGATGGCGCCCCCGCCCCCGCGGGTCGAGGTGATCCCCACCCTGCCGCCTGACCGCGTCGAGGTCGAGCGCTGGCAGCCGGGCTATTGGCGATGGAATGGCCATGAGCACATCTGGGTGCAGGGCCATTACGTCGACCGTCCGCGGCCGCGTGCAGAGTGGATGCCGGGCCGCTGGGAGCAGCGTCCTCGCGGTTGGGTCTACGTCGAAGGCCACTGGAACTGACCCTCGCGCGTTAATCCGCAGCACCGTCAACAGCTGCGGACGTAAGTAATGGATTTCGAACAACAATGGACCAACGCCGCCAATACCCTGGTGGCGTTGGTCACGACATATGGCCTGCGCGTCGTCGGCGCGATCATCATCCTGCTCATCGGCTGGTGGGTATCGCGCATCCTCTACAACGGCGTGCAGCGCCTGCTGGTGCGCACCCAGCGCATCGACCGCACGATCACGCTTTTCCTGGCGAACGCGGTCCGCTACCTCGTCCTCGTCCTCACCTTCAGCGCGGTGCTGTCGACCTTCGGCGTCGCCACGACGAGCTTCGTCGCGGTGCTGGGCGCCCTCGGCATCGCGGTCGGCTTGGCGCTGCAGGGCACCCTCAGCAATCTCGCCGCCGGCATCATGCTGGTGCTGTTCCGGCCGTTCCATATCGGCGACCGCGTCGAGGCGGGCGGGGTGGTCGGCGTCGTGCGCGAGATCAACCTGTTCTACAGCGAGCTCGATACCGACGACAACGTGCGGGTGATCTTTCCCAACGGCAAGCTGTGGGGCGAGATCGTCAGGGTGCCGTCGCGCAACGACACCGAGCGGGTCGAGCTCAAGTTCACCCGGCCGATGAGCGATGACATCGAGACCGCGGTGTCGCGGCTGCGCGAGCTGGTGAAGCAGGACCGCCGCATCACCCGCGTGGCGCAGATCGGCGTCGATGCGGTGAACGAAGCGAACTACGTGCTGGTGGTCCGGGTTTGGGTGACCCGCCACGAGGCGCCGCAGGTGCATTTCGACCTCAACCGGATGGTGAAGGAGGAGTTCCAGCGCCAGGCCCCGAAGCGCGAGGAGGCGCGCGCCGCCGACTAGCGCTAACCTTGGCTCAATGTCGGTCGTCGTCGATGTTTCTTCCTGGACGCCCGCGCCGTTCGCCCTGGACGGCGAGACCGTGTTCGCTGTCGGCGATGTGCATGGCTGCGCCGGCCATCTGCAAAGCCTGCTCGACACCATCCGCACCCTGGCCGGCGAGAGCGCTGGGCTGCGCCGC
>DATFCF010000767.1:0-2024 GCA_035253445.1 Mycobacterium sp. | reverse complement strand
CAACTCGAAAATGGTTGTGACAGGCGACATCACGCAGGTCGACCTGCCCGGTGGTGCAGCCTCCGGTCTCAACACCGCCATGCGCGTGCTGGGCAACGTCGACGACATCCACTTCGCCGAACTCACCAGCGCCGACGTGGTGCGCCACCGGCTGGTCTCCGAGATCGTCGACGCCTACGCCAAATCCGAAGAGCCCGAATTGATGAACCGGGCGCAGCGGCGGGCTTCTGGAGCCGGACGGCCGGCGACATCAGCTTCAGCCGGCCGTCCGCGGCGGTAGGCGACATGAGCATCGAGGTGTCCAACGAATCGGGCATCGACGTTTCCGAAGAGGAACTGATCAGCGTCGCCCGGTTCGTCATCCGCAAGATGAAAGTGAATCCCGCCGCCGAACTCTCGATGGTGCTGCTTGACACTGCGGCGATGGCCGACCTGCACATGCGGTGGATGGATCTACCCGGTCCGACCGACGTGATGAGCTTCCCGATGGACGAGCTCGAACCCGGTGGGCGGCCCGACGCGGCCGAACCGGGCCCCTCGATGCTCGGCGACATCGTGCTTTGCCCGCAGTTCGCCGCCGAACAGGCCAACACAGCAGGACACACTCTGGGCCAGGAGCTGGCACTGCTGACCGTGCATGGCGTCCTGCATCTGCTCGGGTATGACCACGCCGAGCCTGACGAGGAAAAAGAGATGTTCGCCCTGCAGCGCCAACTGCTCGAGGAGTGGGTGGCCGATCAAGTCGAGGCATACCGTCAGGACCGCCAAACGGAGAAAGATCGGCGGCTACTGGACAAGTCTCGATACTTCGACGCCCCGTGACCGGCCTGGGACAGCTGATCGGCGCGATCGCTCTCATCGGCTTGGGCGGTTCGTTCGCGGCGATCGATGCAGCCATCAGCACCGTGTCGATGGCCCGCGTCGAGGAACTGGTCCGTGACGAGCGGCCCGGCGCGGTCCGGCTGCACAAGATCATGGCCGAGCGTCCGCGCTACATCAATCTCGTTGTGCTGCTCCGCATCACGTGCGAGGTGAGCGCCACGGTCCTGCTGGCCGCATACCTCGATGATTACACCGGCGTCCGCTGGGGCCTGATCTCCGCCGCGGCCATCATGACGGTGGTCAGTTTCGTGGTGGTCGGTGTCGGTCCTCGAACCGTCGGCAGGCAGAACGCGTACACCATCTCGCTGGTGGCAGCACTTCCACTGCAGGCGATTTCGGTGGTGCTGACGCCGATCAGCCGCCTGCTCGTCTTGATCGGCAATGCGCTGACACCGGGCCGAGGCTTCCGTAACGGCCCGTTCGCCTCCGAGATCGAGTTGCGTGAGGTCGTCGACCTGGCGCAGCAGCGCGGTGTGGTGGCCGACGACGAACGCCGGATGATCCAGTCGGTCTTCGAACTGGGGGACACCCCGGCACGCGAGGTGATGGTGCCCCGCACCGAGATGGTGTGGATCGAAGCCGACAAGACCGCGGGCCAGGCCACCTCGCTTGCGGTGCGCAGCGGACATTCACGAGTCCCGGTGATCGGGGAGAACGTCGACGATGTCGTCGGCGTGGTCTATCTGAAAGACCTCGTGCAGAAGACGTATTACTCGACCAACGGCGGACGCGACACCAGGGTGTCCGAGGTGATGCGCCCCGCCGTGTTCGTGCCGGACTCCAAACCGCTGGATGCGTTGCTGCGCGAGATGCAGCGCGACCGCGTCCACATGGTGCTGCTCGTCGACGAATACGGTGCGATCGCGGGCCTGGTGACAATCGAGGACGTGCTCGAGGAGATCGTCGGCGAGATCACCGACGAGTACGACGTGGCCCAGGTCGAGGTGGAGCATCTGGCCAGCGGTGCCACCCGGGTGTCCTCGCGCCTGCCGGTCGACGACCTCGAGGAGACCGTCGGCGTGGCCATCGAGGACGACGACGTGGACACGGTCGGCGGGCTGATGGCCAAGCACCTGGGCCGCGTGCCGATCCCCGGCTCCGTGGTCGAGGCGCACGACCTGCGCTTCGAGGCCGAGGCGCCG
>DATFCF010000766.1:0-8719 GCA_035253445.1 Mycobacterium sp. | reverse complement strand
ACTCCAGACGGGACTGGTTGGCACGCACGACAATCTGCTGGCCCACCGGGGCCCGCTCGGCGGAGTACGTCGCGAGCAGCGACTGGTCGGCGTGGCCATGGAGCACGAACGCCAATTTCCAGGCAAGGTTGAAGCCGTCCTGGATGGAGGTGTTCGAGCCCAGCCCGTTGCTCGGCGGGTGGCGGTGGACCGCGTCGCCGCCGCAGAACACGCGACCCGAGGAGAACGAGGTGGCGTAGGCCTGGTTGACGTGCCACGTCGACGTGGATTTGATCTCGACCTCGAGCTCTGGATCGCCGACGAAGCTGCGAATCCTGGCAACCACGGCCTCCTCGGAGAAGTCCGGTTCGCCGGCCGACATGTCGAATCCCCAGCCGGCGATCCAGGTGCTCCACGGCCGGACGGCGCGAAGCAAGCCCAGGCCGATTTCTCCGAAGCTGGCAGCGGGTGTCACGGCCCAGTGAATGATGCTGGGGCGGTGCGCGACATAGCGCGAGAGGTCGGCCTCGAACTGTACATACGCCGTAGCGGCTCGCGCCATGTGTCCCTCCAGCGGCAAACCCAGCTGGTCGACGACCTTCGAGCGGGCACCGTCGGCGCCGACCAGGTATTTCGCGCGCACGCTGTAACGGCGGCCGGATAGGCGGTCCTCTACATGTGCCGTCACCCCGTCTTCGTCTTGAACGTGGTCGAGGTATTCGGTGTTGAAGCTGAAGCAGGCGCCTCGCGCGGCCGCGTTCTTGACCAACACCGGTTCGAGATAAGACTGCGGAATGTCGAGCATGGTGCACGGGCTGGCTTGGATGTGATCGCCGACCCGGTCCTCTCCGGTGCCGCAGATACGGAGGCGCGCCAGCTCCTCTCCCGCGAGGCTGGTGGTGAACACCATGTCGCCCATGAGTTCCCACGGTGTCGCGTACTTGGCGGCCTCATCCTCGACGTCGAGATCGCGCAACACCTCGACGGTGCGCTGGTTGGTGATGTGGGCGCGCGGTGAGTTCGCCAGCCAGTTCCAGCGCGTCACCACGTGCACCCGGACCCCGTAGGTGGCAAGCGCCAGTGCAGTCGCTGCGCCCATCGGGCCGCTGCCAACGACAAGGACGTCGGTGTCGAAGTCGACGGAGTTGCTCATAGCTAAACGCTCCCTACAATCGCATCACCGATCGGTGAGAAGGACGCTCTGACCATATGTTGCTGCGCGCCAACAATTTTCGGCGACATCGGCGTCCCGCAGCATTTCGGCCGCCTGTATGCTGCAATGATGTTGGGTCGCGTGACGGCATGCCGACAGGCCAACAATGCGACTGTGAAATCCATGAATCATGCTCCGCTCAACCAGCTTAGATCGCGAAGCTAACACTGCTCGCACCACCCGCTCCAGCGCTTGGTCCCGCTAGGTGGAAACGCATCCGCACGGCGATCTTGCAGGTCTTCGAAACCAAGCCGGTCACTGTTTAGCGCTAGCGCGACATGGGCGTTCAGGCAGGCGATTGGCGTCCGGTCACCGTCGATGGTGATGGCTTGGCCGTCGACGCATTCCGGCCAGCTGCTTCAGGTTTCGTGCGACCCGGCAGTGATCGAACGTTTCGGTATGGACCCACGGAAGGAATTGGTGACGTTGCCGACTGCCCCGTTCTTGCGGGGGGCTTCGAGTGAGCGCCATGACTTCGCGCTTCGTGAGCGGACGGACGGTTGAGCGCCGAAGATGAGACCGCAGGCTTTCCGGTGTGGTCCATAATACGGTCCATGTGATCCATACGAAGCGATTGGATTCCGTTCGCGGGATGGGTCAATGTCGAGGTATAGCGGGTCGAGCAGAGGTCGACCCAGGAGGTTCGTTGCCGCACCCGAGTCGAAAGTAATTGCTGGGTAAGCACTCTGCGGGAATGCTCAGGCGACCAACGATTCTTGGCGCCATGAGCGACCTATGCGGAGACTTCAGCCTGTTGACAGGCAAATAGACGCGCCCTAGTGTCCCCCTATACGGTCCACATGATCCACAATACGGTCCGATGTGATTCACGCTGCGGATCCCATCGGCGAGCCTTTGTTCGAGCAAGGGCGGCAAAGCCGATGGACGAGCGACGGGACGGACGGGCGATGACCACCGATCTTCAAACAGCTCCCGGCGTCAGGAGCGTGTGCAAATCGCCCCCTGGGGCAACGGTGCGCCGTGACGTCGACCCGCCGGGGCCGTCGTCATTGGTTCGGCGCCGTTGGCCCTGCCACCGCAGGGAACCTTCGGTTGTCAAGGCGCGGCGCCGTTGCGCTCCTCGCGCGAAGGGGCCGTCGGATCTCGGCGAGGCCCCTCACAGATCCACCGACACAACCGAAATGGCGGTCGCATGACAACGAGCATCAAGCTACATCTCGTCCTCGGTGAAAACTGGACGATGACTGACCCTCGTGACCTGCGTCGGCTGGTCGACTACGCGCGTGTTGCTGAAGAGGCCGGAATCTCCGGCGTGATGATCGGCGAGCACATCGCGATGGGCCCGAACTCCTGTTACAAAGGGCCCCCGCTGAATCCTCGCGATTGGTTGATGGCGGGCAATCAGCCGCCGCGGTATCCCCAACCGAGCAACCTGCCCCTGCTGAGCGCCATGGCCGCCGTTACGACCAAACTTCGACTGATTGCTGCCGCAGTGCTAACTACTCTTCGTCCACCGCTGCTGCTGGCGAAAGAGCTTGCCACGATCGACCTCATCTCGAAGGGGCGTTTGGTGATGCTCCCCGCCGTCAGCTGGCAGAGGGAAGAGTACGACGCCATGGGTGTTGACTTCACCAAACGCGGGAAGATGCTCGACGAGCAGTTGGAGATCTGGCAGAGACTGTGGACCCAGGGTTCCCCGGTCTCTTACGACGGGCAGTTCTACAAGTTCTCGGAGATGTACGTCGAGCCGTCGCCGTATCGAGACGGCGGACCTGTCTTGTGGACCGGGGGCAAGTCGTTGACCCCATGGCTGACGCGCAGGACGGTCCAGTACGCAAAGGGCTTCTTCCCGCTCCTACCGCCGGAACAAGACGAAATGGAGCGGCTCGCCGCGGCGATGAAGTCCGCTGGGCGCGATATCTCGGAGCTCGAAATGGCCGCAGTGTTGTTCGGCCCGAAGTTCACGGATGCGACTGGACTGCTCGATCTCGACGCCACCATCGCGTCTGCCCCTGACCTGGTGGAGAGCGGCTTCACGACGCTGTTCATCAAGCCTTCGCAGTACATCGACGATGGCGCGCTGCTTGGTGACTTCTGTCGGACCGCGCTCCGGAAACTCGGCGAAGCGTTGGCGTGACTGTCGTCGCGACCGTGAGTGTTGGGTCAATCCGGGTCAGCACCGCCGTGGTGGCGTTGATTGGGAAGAACGCTGGCGGCGTACCTAATTCGTCATGCTGACAACCTGCAGCCGGGGCCGTGAGCGCGCTAGGAGCGATTGTGTCGATGGCTAATCCTGGGACCGCAGAATGGGTGCGCCCGCTGCAAACGCGGGATCCCGTCGCGGAACGCATCCTGCTGGTACTTCAAGCCTGCGCAGCCAGTAAGCGACCACTTACGCTGTCGGGCCTTGTCGATGCGACAGGTTTGGCAAAGACGACGGTGCATCGCCTGTGCGGGAAGCTGGTTCAGCTCGGACTGCTCGAGCGCTCGGCATCAGGCTTCTTGATCGGTACGAAGGTCTTCGCACTCGCCATCACCAGCCCGCTCATCAACGAGATCCGGGTGGCGGCAATGCCGTACCTTCTCGAGCTTCAGCACGTCGCCGGGGCATCGGACCTGGCGATTCTCACCGGCGGCAAGGCATTGATCACTGATGGGTTATTTGCACGGGAACTCCGTTTGGTACCGCTGATCGGTGTTGCTCTGCCGTTGCACTGCACAGCAGTTGGGAAGGCGATCGCGGCAAGCCTTGAGACCGAACGACGGGAAGATTTGCTGGGGCCGGGCCTGCTACCTGCAGCGACACGTCGGACGATCGTTCATCCGGGGTTGATTCGCCAGCACCTCGAGCGTGTCGCGGAGGAGGGCGTCGCGTTCTCCCACGAGGAATTCCAATTGGGCACGCATGCAGTCGCCTCGGCGTTCAAGGTCCGGGGCGACATCACGGCCGCAATCGGATGCGTTGGTGCCTGGAACAACCCGGCGATCAACAGTTCGTCAGCTCTGGTTGCAGAGGCTGCCGCCGATCTTCAGCGCACGATAGCGCTCTCCGACCAGCTGAGTTGTTGAGTCGATTGCGGCAGACGGGGTTCTCGCGGATCATCCGGGCAACGGGAACATTCGCCGCACTGGGTCATTGAATTTTCAAGGCACAGTGCGCCTCCGGGCCGCCCTGCGGTGAGGCAGCCATATTCCCGGCACATGTGGGGCTGCGGTGTTTAGACGAAGAGGTCGGGTGCGAGGTCGTGTTCGTTGGTGCCGTTGTGGGTGTAGTGGGTTAGGTCGGTGATTCCTGCTGCGCGTAGTACGTCGGCGTCGATGTAGCAGGTGCCGTTGCCGGCGGTGCGGGGTTGGGTGAGTAGTAGGGCGGCGGCGTCGGCCATGATTTCTGGTCGGCGTGAGGCGCGGATGCCGTCGTCTCCGGCGACGATGTTGCGGACTGCTGCGGTGGCGATGAGGGTGGCTGGCCACAGGCAGTTGGCGGTGATGCCGTTGTCGTGGTGTTGGGCGGCCAGGCCGAGGGTGAGCATGGTCATGGCGTATTTGCTGACGGTGTAGGGGGCGTGTTCGGCCAGCCATTTGGGGTCGGGGTTTAGGGGTGGGGACAGTGTGAGTACGCGTGGGTCGGGTGAGTGCAGCAGGTGTGGTAGTGCTGCGGTGATCAGGGTGAAGGTGCCTCGGGCGTTGACGTCGAGCATCAGGTCGTAGCGTTTGAGGGGTAGGTCGCCGAATCCTTGTAGTGCGATGGCGGAGGCGTTGTTGATGAGGATGTCGATGCCGCCGAATGTGTTGACGGTTTGTGTGACTGCGTGGGTGACGGCGTTTTCGTCGCGGATGTCGCCGATGATGGGTAGGGCGGTGCCGCCTGCGGTTTCGATTTCGGCTGCGGCGGTGTGCACGGTGCCGGGTAGGCGGGGGTCGGGGGTGTCGGTTTTGGCGATGAAGGCGATGTTGGCGCCCTCGCGTGCGGCGCGCAGGGCGATGGCCAGGCCGATTCCGCGGCTGCCGCCCGACATCAGCAGTGTCCGCCCGGCCAGCGATCCCTTGGTCATGAATCTCCTTGTGTCTAAGTGGTTTTAGGGAAAATCTGGCGGGGCGCTACGGTAAATCGGTGGCGTCGCGGAAAGGTTGATCGGGTTTCGGCATAGCGAGACAGTGCTGCCGTCGTCGCGGGGAAGGGCGACGATGGGGTCGAGCCCGAGGTTGTCGGCCAGTTCGAATGCGCCCGCCAGGTCGTTGACAACTCCGGCGGGGACGCGGGCCTCGGCCAGTACTTTGGTCCAGTCCGCGGCGGTCTTCGCCGCAAGCAGTTTCTCGAGTTCGGCGCGCAGTTGCTGCCGGTGCTGCACACGGGCCGAGTTGGTGGCGAACTGCTCGGCGGTGGCCAGCCAGGGTGCGCCTAGGACATCGCAGAGCGCCGCGAACTGACGATCGTTTCCGACAGCGAGGACGAGGTTCCCGTCGGCGCAGGCAACCAGTTCGTACGGCGCGATGCTGGGGTGTTGGTTGCCCATTCGCGTGGGTACCACGCCGGCCGAGGTGTAGCCGCTTGCCTGGTTGACCAGTCCGGCGAGCAGACAGGACAGGAGGTCGATGTCGACGCGCTGGCCCTCGCCGGTCGCTGCTCGGTGCTGGAGTGCGGCCAGGATCCCGACTGTGGAGTAGAGCCCGGCGAGTACGTCGACAAGGGCCACGCCCACTTTCTGCGGCTCGCCCTGGGGTGAGCCAGTGATGCTCATGAGGCCGCCGAGCGCTTGAATCAAAAGGTCGTAGCCGGGCAACTCCGCGCCGGGCCCGCGGCCGAAACCGGTGATGGAGCAGTAGATCAGGCCGGCGTTGTCGCACGCGAGCTGGTCGTAGTCCAGGCCGAATTTCGCCATCAAGCCGGGCCGGAAGTTCTCGACCACGACGTCGGCGGAGACAGCCAGTCGTCGCGCCTCGGCGCAATCGCGCCGATCGGTCAGGTCGAGGACGATCGTGTCCTTGTTTCGGTTGACCGCCTGGAAGTAGGTGGCCTGCCCGCGGGAGTCGTAGGGCGGTCCCCAGCTGCGCGTGTCGTCGCCGGTGAGCGGGCGTTCCACCTTCGTCACGGTGGCGCCCAGGTCCGCCAATTGCATCGTTGCGAACGGACCGGCCAGAATCCGGGAGAAGTCGAGAACTCGGAGGTTGTCGAGCGACGCCACCATATGCCATGATCCTAATCATCGATTTTCGAAAATCGAAGATTACGCTAGAACACCAGTACCCCTAGGTCAAGGAGACCCAGCCATGACTGTCGCTGTGGCCGCGCAAGATTTCCTCCTCGTGGACAGTGTCCTCTCCGACGAGGAGCGCGACATTCGCGATACCGTTCGCGCCTTCGTCCGTGAACGCGTGTTGCCGTACGTCGGGGATTGGTTCGATGAGGGGCGGCCGCCTCGCGAACTGGTTGGTGAGCTGGGCAAGCTGGGTGTGTTGGGAATGCACCTCGACGGCTACGGTTGCGCGGGAACGAGTGCGACCGCCTATGGGCTGGCCTGCCTTGAGCTGGAGGCGGGTGACAGCGGTGTCCGCAGCATGGTGTCGGTGCAGGGGTCATTGGCGATGTTCGCCATCCACCGCTGGGGGTCAGAAGACCAGAAGCAGGAGTGGCTGCCGCGTCTGGCCGCCGGCGAAGCGGTGGGGTGTTTCGGGCTCACGGAACCGGACGCCGGCTCCGATCCGGGCGCGATGCGCACGTACGCCCGTCGCGACGGCGAGGACTGGGTGCTGCGCGGTCAGAAGATGTGGATCACCAACGGGTCTGTGGCCGACGTGGCCGTCGTATGGGCTCGCACCGAAGAGGGCATCCGCGGGTTCCTGGTGCCCAAGGGCACCAAGGGTTTCACCACCCAGGACATTCACAAGAAGCTGTCACTACGGGCGTCGATCACCTCCGAATTGATTCTCGACGAGGTTCGCCTGCCTGCGTCGGCGATGTTGCCGGAGGCGACATCGCTGCGTGGGCCGCTGTCGTGTCTCAACGAGGCCCGTTACGGAATCGTGTGGGGCTCTGTGGGTGCCGCGCGAGCGTGTCTGGAGGCTGCGCTCGACTACAGCACGACGCGCGTAGCGTTCGGCAAGCCGATCGCGTCGTTCCAGATCCAGCAGCAAAAGCTTGCAACGATGGCGCTCGAGGTCAACCGCGCGACGCTCCTTGCGCTGCATCTCGGTCGGCTCAAGGACGCCGGAAAGTTGCGACCGGAACAGGTCAGCATGGGCAAGTTGGGCAACGTCAACGCCGCCCTGGACGTGGCCCGCACGGCCCGACAAGTGTTGGGTGCCAATGGAATCACGCTTGAATACCCCGTCATTCGGCACATGAACAACCTCGAGTCCGTGGTCACTTACGAAGGCACCGCCGACGTGCACTCCCTGGTCATCGGCAATGCGCTGACGGGAATTGACGCCTTTAGGTGATCTGGTCACCGATAGAGTCGGCGCGATGAGCGAGCGCCACGCTGGACCGGGAACGACTACACAGCACACGCTGGACGAACTCCGGCGGGCGATCGTGGCGGGCGACTACCGGCCAGGAGATCGGGTTCGTCAGGAAGACATCGCCGAGCGGCTGGGCGTCAGTCTTGCCCCTGTCCGCGAAGCGCTGCGCGCCCTCGAACAGGAAGGGCAGGTCGTCTACCGGCCCCGGCGCGGGTATTCCATCACGGAGTTGCGCATCGAAGACCTTCAGGAGATCTACGCTCTGCGGCGGCTGTTGGAAGAACGTGCAGTGCGCGCGGCGCTTCCGCACCTGGATGACGACGCCGTCGAGCGAATCGAACTCGCCGCTCGCGACTGCGCCGAAGCCGCCATGCGCGGCGATGTCGCCGCCGAGCTAGAGGCCAACCGGCGGTTCCACTTCGGCATGCTCGAGGCGCCGGGTCAACCTCAAACCATGCGTCTGATCCAGCTGCTCTGGGACTCCACCGAGTCCTACCGAGCCATGTACTACAACTCACCCGAGGAACGCTCGGCGACCGTTGAAGCGCACGACGAAATTCTCGACGCAGTGCGTCGCAAAGCAACCGATGAGGTCGTTGCCGCCCTGGACGAACACCGCGGGCGTGCCCTGCGGGTACTCAGCAAGATCCTTTCCACCGGCTGACGGGATCGCCAGTGGTTCCACTACACGGGACCACAGGCTTGGCAGTCCGCGCCCACGGGTGATTCCGTGATGTGTGAACGCAATTGCGGCGACACGCAATCCGCGCCAGACGAAGAAGACGAGGTGAATTGTGGCCAGGGTTCCGTACTTGCGCCGCGCTGAGGCCGGCGCGGACGCACAGCTGCTTTTCGATCGGCTCGAGTCCGAGCGCAGGACGCCGACGCCGAACATCTTCTTGGCGCTCACACATGCGCCCGACCAACTCGACGCCTTTTTGTCCTACGCCAACACTCTGCGTGCAGCCGAGCTGGGACCTCGTTTGCGGGAGTTGCTCATCCTGACGGTCGGGCACGAGACGGGTTGTGAGTACGAAGTGGCCCATCACAAGTCTTACGCGCTCGCGTCGGGCTTGACCGCCGAGCAGGTGGCCGCTGTGCCGCAGT
>DATFCF010000765.1:0-2631 GCA_035253445.1 Mycobacterium sp. | reverse complement strand
ACCACGGCTGCCGCGCCGCCCCCGCCGCCCCCGCCGCCTCCGGTGACGCAGGCTCCGCCGCCGCAAACGCGTACCGTGACGCGGCAGGCGCCGCCCCCGGTCATCGAGACGCAGGCACCGCCTCCACCGCCGCCGACCAGCGAGGCGCCTCCACCGCCGCCGCCCACCACGACCGAGCCACCACCGCCACCGCCGACCACCGAGCCGCCACCGACGACACAACCGCCACCGTGGAGTCCGACGGCGCCGTACCCGACGATCCCGGGTTTGCCGTGGGTTCCGGCACCTCAGCCGGCGCCCCAGCCCTAGGCTCGGTGAATGGCGCAGACGGACGGTTTGCTTTTCGATCCGAGCACCTACGATCCTGCGCAGTTCGACGACGAGACCCGCCGGCTGCTGCGTGCGACGATCGACTGGTTCGAGGGCGTCGGCAAGAAGCGGATACTCGACGATGACCTGGCGGCGCGCTGGCCCGCCGACTTCGTCGAGTTCGTCAAGCGGGAGAAGCTGTTCGCGACGTTCCTCACGCCGTCGGAATTCGCCGACGGCGACCCGGACAAGCGCTGGGACGCCGCGCGCAATGCCGCGCTCTCGGAGATCCTCGGCTTCTACGGCCTGACCTACTGGTACACCGAGCAGGTCACCATCCTGGGCCTCGGACCGGTCTGGCAAAGCAGCAACGTCGACGCCAAGCGCAAGGCCGCGCGCGATCTCGAGGCGGGGCATGTGATGGCGTTCGGGCTGTCCGAGCGCGAACACGGTGCCGACGTCTACAACACCGACATGGTCCTCACGCCGGCCAGCGCCGAGGACCGCGCCAACGGCATCCTGTACCGGGCGTCGGGAGAGAAGTACTACATCGGCAACGGCAACGTGGCGAGCCTGGTGTCGGTGTTCGGTCGCCGCGGCGACATCGACGGCGACTCAGACAGGGATCAAGGGTATGTCTTCTTCACCGCCGACAGCCGCCACGAGAACTATCACCTGATCGACAACGTCGTGCACATGCAGATCTACGTCAGCACGTTCCGGCTGGAGAACTATCCGGTGCGCGAATCCGACATCCTGCACACCGGAGTGGAAGCCTTTGCGGCGGCGCTGAATACGGTCAACATCGGCAAGTTCAACCTGTGTACGTGTTCGATCGGCATGGTGGAGCACGCCTTCTACGAGGCGATCACGCATGCCCAGAACCGGATCCTGTACGGCAGGCCGGTCACCGAATTCGCCCATGTGCGAGCGAATTTCGTCGACGCCTACGCGCGGCTGATCGCGATGAAGCTGTTCAGTCAGCGTTCGGTCGACTATCTGCGCAGCGCGAGCCTCGACGACCGGCGCTACCTGCTGTTCAACCCGGTGACCAAGGCCAAGGTCACGATGGAAGGTGAGACCATCATGCGGTCGCTGCACGACGTGGTGGCTGCCAAGGGATACGAGAAGAACACGATGTTCCGCGAGGTGGCGCAGCTCATCGGCGCGCTGCCGCGGCTGGAGGGCACCGTGCACGTCAACGTTGGCCTGGTGCTCAAGTTCATGCCGAACTACATGCTGAATCCGACGGAAAATCCAGAGATTCCGACACGCAACGATGCTGCGGACGACGTCTTCTTCTGGAACCAGGGACCGACGCGCGGTGCGGGCAAGGTGCAGTTCGCCGACTGGGCACCGGTCTACGAGAAGCACGCGAGCATCCCGAACGTCGGCCGGTTCTACGAGCAAGCCCAAGCGTTCAGGGTGCTGCTAACCACGGCCGCTCCGGATGCCGAACAGCAGAAGGATCTGGACTTCCTGCTGGACGTCGGCCACTTGTTCTCGCTGATCGTCTACGGGCAGTTGATCCTGGAGCAGGCCGCGTTGACCGGGCTCGACAAAGATATCGTCGATGCGATCTTCGACTTTCAGATTCGCGACTTCAGTTCCTATGCCGTTGCGCTACACGGCAAGCCGAGCTCATCGCAAGCGCAGCAGGACTGGGCAGTCGGCGCCATCCGCAAGCCGGTCTCCGACGCCGAGCGCTTCGACCGGGTCTGGGAGCGAGTCAAGGCCTATGACGGCGCCTACGAGATGCGTCCCTGACGGGCGATCGCCCTTGGGCCACGTCGGCGCGGGTCGTGATGAGGACGCTGGGTAGCGGGTGTGCGGCGGCGCGGGTTTGGATGTCGGCCGTGGTTTTGGCGATGTGGTTGCTGTGTGTTTCGCGAACGAATGTGTTGATGCCGCAGCTTGTTTGCGCTTCGACATGGTGCCGGAAATGACCGGCTGCGGTGACCGGCCTAGTTGGTGGTCGGTGGTGGTTGCGGCTGGAAGGGTTGATACCACCACCAGTCGGCGCGCTCGCCGGTGGGCCCCGGACACGGTGCGACGGCGGGCGGGGGGTGGTTTGGTGGGCGCGCGAGTGATCCCGCGCTGAGTCGTCGGCCGGCGCTGTCGGTGACGACGAGTTTGTCTGCGGGTCCGGTGAGGGTGATGACACCGCGGTGGTGCAGCCGATGGTGATACGGGCCCACCAGGACTCACCACCACCGGAGCCGACGCGGTCGAGGACATAACGCCATCATCACGCCCCGGTCCGACCAATCACGGCCACCCAAACCACACCAAGAAGCCCGCCGCCCTCAACAGCCAAGAGTG
>DATFCF010000764.1:0-2020 GCA_035253445.1 Mycobacterium sp. | reverse complement strand
CCGACGGTCCAAGTAATCGACCTGGCGCAAACGTCCACCGACGCCGAACTGATGGCGTTGATGGAATACGTCGAACGCGCCATCTACAAGGCGTTCGCGGTACCGGAGTCGGAAATCGGGGACGCTTCGCAGCGGACCTATTCTAATGCCGGCGAGGAATACCGAGTGTTCTGGACACGCACCATGGTGCCGTTGCTCGCGGAAATAGCCGATGACATCAACACGTATTTGGCGCCGGAGTTGGGCGACGAGGTTGGTTGGTTCGACCTGTCCGGTGTGGAGGCGTTGCGGCCTGCGAAGTTGTTCGCGGATATCGCCCCGGATAATGCGTTGAAGGCCGGGATGATCGTGTCTGGTGAGTGGCGGCAAGATGTTGGTCTGCCGTGGGAATTGCCGGCTGGTGCGGAGCCACCACCTGAACCGGAAACCACAGCAGAGGTCGACGATCCGGGTATTGAACCGTCGATACATTCCTCCAGTCGTGAGGCTTCCGGGCCGGAGCCGCATCGTGTCGAGCTGGTCGACGTGCGGCATGGTGCGATCGACCGCATCACCGCGCTCGCGGAACGCCGAGCCGATTTCCGGGCCGCCGAAGAAATCGCGCTGCGATACGACGTCTCCCCCATCGGGCTCGGTAAGAACTGGGTCACTTCAGTCGGTGGCCTGCCGCTTTTCATCCGGGCGATCGCGCACGCGCTCATGCGTAATGGCCATTCTGAGTCCGAAGCGATCCAACTCGCTGTCGGAGTCGTGCAAAATTGGGCGTCCGGTCGCGGCAAGGTGAAGCCTGAAACGAAGGCGAAGGCCGCCGCTGCTCTGGCCGAGTGGGAAGCAAAAAAAGCCGCTTCGCATGCGAAGAGCGCAGCCAAACGTGGAGCGTTAAACGCCGATTTGGTGCAGTCGCCCGGCGCGGGTGGACCGGAATTGTGGGTCGTCACGGACGCTGGCCATCTCAGGCCGATACCGAATGAGCGGGACGCCGCGGCTGCTCCGGTCGAGACCGAGTCGGGTTCGGCTGGCCTGCTTCTCCCGACCGGGCCGGCGAAGAACCCGCAGCCCCGGCAGGCGCACGTTTTCAAACCCAGCCAGAGCAACCGACGGAAATGCGCCACCTGCGGGAAATCCGTCACCGCGGCCGGGCATCTACATACGGGCCGTCGCGCCACACCAGACATCGGCTCAACCTCCGCGATGGTCGCCCTGTACCCACCGGCCGCGGCAGCGAAGAAAATAGCGGTAGCGAACGGGCTACCGGCATCCGAGTTGCACATCACCCTCGCCTACCTCGGGAAGGACCTCACACCCGAGCAGATCGAGGCAGCGCACACCGTCGTGGCGTCAGTCGCGAAAGAACACGCCCCGTTGGCCGGCACGGTAGGTGGGTTAGGGCAATTCCCGGCCGGCGATGATGGTGTGCCGCATTACGCGCCTGTCGATGTGCCGAACCTCGCCGACATGCGCACCCGGCTCGTTCAGCGTCTCAGCGACGCGGGTGTGCCTGTGGCGTCGGATCACGGCTTCACGCCGCACATGACGTTGACGTACCTCAATCATGGTGATCCCCCGCCGGCACCTGTCGCTACGACGAAGGTCGGGTTCGACGCCTTGGTCCTGAAACACGGCCCCGACGCCACACCCGCACCGTTCGGCGGCTCCAGGGCAGCTGGGGAAATCCTGGCCCGCATCGAAACCCACCGCACCCGGAAACGTCACCGCGGCCCGCACCTGCCCGTCGTCGGCGGCCACGCGAACACACCGGACAGGGCCCGACAAGCGGTCCGGAAAATGATCGACCGGCACGTGTCCACTGTGGAATCACACATGCGTGACGTGCTGTCGAACCTCTTCGATGCGCAGGGGAAAGCCACTGTTGCACGGATGACCGGTAACCGCGGCCAGCAAATGATCAAAGCAGCGCTGCGGGCAGCGGAACAAGCCAGCGGGCCGCACGAGCCGACGCCATACATCGACCCCAACCATATTTTCGACACCACCTACTGGACCGGCCGCACTGCGCAAG
>DATFCF010000763.1:0-4945 GCA_035253445.1 Mycobacterium sp. | reverse complement strand
GGGCTCAACGACGAGCACTTCGGCGTCTCCGCGGTCGCGTCGGGTGCGCAGGACTACCTGGTCAAGGGTCGCGTCGAGCCGGAGATGCTGCGCCGCGCGGTGCTCTACGCCATCGAACGCAAGCGCGCGGAGCTGACCGCGGTCGAGTTGCACGCCAGCCGGCTGCGCGCCCGGGAGAACTCCCGGCTCGAGCGTGGGCTGCTGCCATCGCCGCTGCTGCTCGAGGACCCGGGCGTCCAGATCGTCGCGCAGTACCGGCCCGGCCGGGAGAACGCTCTGCTCGGCGGTGACTTCTACGACTTCGTGCAGACCCCGGACCGCACCGTGCACGTGATGATCGGTGACGTCGCCGGCCACGGCCCCGACGAGGCCGCCCTTGGCGTGGCATTGCGCATCGGCTGGTGGGCGCTGACCTTCCGGCCTACGCGGCGGCGAACGGATGCGTCAGCTGGATCGGATCCTGACCACGGAGCGCCCCGGCAGGGGCATCTTTGCGACGCTGCTGAGCGTGGCGCTGGCACCCGACACCGGACACTTCACCGCGGTCCGGGCGGGGCATCCCGGATTGATGGTGCACGCCCGTGACACGGTCGAGTGGCTGGAACCGCCCGCCGGGCCCGCACTCGGTCTGGGTGCCAGAGAGTGGCCCGTGAACCATTTGGAATTACCCAAGGGCCATGGCCTCCTGCTGCTCACCGACGGATTGTTCGAGGGACATGCGGGCCGCGGCGACGAACGTCTCGGCGAAGAAGGTCTGCTCCAGTTGGCTCGTTCGCTCGCGGCGCTACCCGGCCCGGCATTCGTTGGTGCGCTGATCGAACAAGCCGAGAGCCGCGCACGGATGCACGGTGGCCTCACCGACGACATCGCGGTCATCCGCGTGGAGCGCTCGACCAGATGAGACTCACGGTGCAGGGCTGGCAGATTCTCGTGCTGTCAGCCATGGGCGTGTTGGTGCTGACCGGTGCGGTGGCCGGCGCGGTCTTGATGAACCGTACCGATGACGTGTCACGCGAACTGACCAACAACATTCAGCCGGCGCGAGTGGCCGCCTACCAGTTGCAGGCGGCACTGCGAGACCAGGAAACCGCCGTGCGCGGCTACGCGATCGCCGCCGACCGTCAGTTCCTCGAGCCTTACCACGACGGGCAGCGCACCGAATCGGCTGCGGCCGAGGATATTCGGACACATGCGGCGGGCCGCGGCGAACTCGTTGATGATCTCGATGCGATCGAACGCGCCGCCGCCACCTGGCGAAGCGCCTATGCCGAGCCACTGATCGCCAGCGTCACGCCCGGACAGCCCACCGTCGTGGACAGCCGCACGGCAGAGGCGGGAAGGCTCGAATTCGACCGGCTACGTGAGCTATTCGATACTCAGAACGACCACCTGACGCAGGCGCGAGAGGCGGGTGTCGAACAACTCGGGCAGGTACGCGGATGGCGCGACGGGGTGCTTGGCTCGATGCTCGTGGCATTCTTCGCGATGGTGATCCTGCTCGCGGTGTTGGTGCGCAGCTCCGTCACCCGTCCACTGGCAGCGCTTGCGGAGTCGTGCCGGCGGATCACCGAGGGAAACTTCGGGGATCGCATCATTCCGCGTGGGCCCAAAGACATTCGGGCCATCGCATCAGATGTCGAGGACATGCGGCAGCGGATCGTCGACGAACTCGACGCGTCACGGTCGGCCCACGCGGCGCTGGACGAGCAGGCCGAGGAGTTACGGCGGTCCAACGCCGAACTCGAGCAGTTCGCCTACGTCGCGTCGCACGACCTGCAGGAGCCCTTGCGTAAGGTCACCGCCTTCTGCCAGCTGCTCGAAAAGCGATACGGCGACAAGCTCGACGAGCGGGGTATCGAATACATCGGATTCGCCGTTGACGGCGCCAAACGCATGCAGGTGCTGATCAACGACCTGCTCACGTTTTCCCGTGTCGGGCGGCTCAACGCGACGCACACCGAGGTCGACCTCGATACGGCGTTGGACACGGCATTGAGCAACCTCGCCACCGCGATCGAGGAGTCGGGCGCCGAGATCGTGCGCCCGTCGCAGCCGCTTCCCCACGTCGACGGAGATCCGACCCTGCTGGCGATGGTGTGGCAGAACCTCATCGGCAACGCGGTGAAGTTTCGTCGCGACGGCGTAGCGCCGCGAATAGTCATCGACTGCGAGGCGGGCACCGGTGATCACGCCGAGGACTGGGTATTGTCCATGTCGGACAACGGTATCGGCATCGCCGACGAATTCGTCGACAAGGTGTTCATCATTTTCCAGCGCCTGCACGGCCGCGACATGTACGGCGGAACAGGTATCGGACTTGCGTTGTGCAAGAAGATCGTCGAACACCACGGCGGAACCATCTGGATCGACAAGGGCTACACAGACGGGACCCGATTCCGCTTCACACTGCCCGCTACGCCCACCACGGTGCCAACCGAAATACCGATGCGGGAAGGAAGACCGGAATGACCTCGTCAGAACCTCGCCCGATCGACGTCTTGCTTGTCGAAGACGATCCCGGGGACGAACTCATCACCCGGGAAGCGTTCGAGCACAACAAGATCAAGAACACCCTGCACGTCGCGCACGATGGCGAGGAGGGGCTGGACTTCTTATACCGGCGAGGTGCCTTCCAGGATGCGCCGACACCGGACCTGATTCTGCTCGATCTGAATCTGCCCAAGTACGACGGCAGGCAGTTACTCGAGAAGATCAAGTCCGATCCCGATCTGTGTCATATCCCGGTCGTCGTGCTCACGACGTCATCGGCCGAAGAGGACATCGTGCGCAGCTACAAGCTGCACGCCAACGCTTACGTCACCAAACCCGTCGACCTGGATCAGTTCATGAGCGCGGTTCGGCAGATCGACGAATTCTTCGTTCAGGTCGTACGACTTCCGCAATTCTGAGTGCGCGTGCTCGGCATTGCCGGAACGTGGTCCCACTGCAGGCGCACCTCGGTGCCGGTCGGCGTTGAGTCGAAGGTGGCCCTGTCGGTGAGCGCGTACATCAAGGGGATACCGCGACCGCGCGCGCGCCTTTTGGTCGCCGGATCGGTGAGCCGCCATGCGCCCTCGTCGGTGACGGTGACCGTGAGGACAGCCGCGGATTCGTCATAGTCGGCCCGCACATGCATGACGCCGGGCCGCTGGGCTGTCACATATGCGAATTCGGCCGCATTGGCCAGCGCCTCGTTGACGGCCAGAACCACATCGCTGGCCCTTATCGGGTCGAGGGTGAAGTGACCGCGTAACCAGTCCGAGAACTCATGCCGGATCTGCGCAGCGCGTTCCGGAGCGGCGGTGACGTCACGCTTCGCGAAGCCTGCGGTAGCGCCTGACTGCCCTAGGTCTGTCATCTCACCCGCTGGCTACCCGATTGCGGCTCGTTTTATGTCGTCAGTGCAGTCAGCGCCTCATCGAGCGTGGCATACATATCGACGACGTCGGCGATCCCGACGAGCTTGAGTGGCCGGCTGGTCGCCGGTCCGTCGGCGACCACGACCAACCGCACGTCGGGGCCCAACTCGTCATGCGCGGCCACCAGCACGCCCATGCCGGCGGATGCCAGGAACTCCACCGCGCTCATGTCGACGACGACGGCAGGCGGAGAACTCTTGGCCGCCGCGCCGATCGCCTCCTCGAGTTGCGGAGCCGTCAGCATGTCGACGGTCCCTGCCACCGACACCACACTGATCTCGCCGACTCGGCGTTCCTCGATTGCGCAGCTGGTCGCTGCCGCGGCGCCCCCACCACCAAGGCCCGGGTCTGGCCTGTTAGTCATGGCTACCTCCGACAGTTCGCGCGCCCGCAGGCGGTCGTGACGAAATCCTAGCGGGGGTCACCGCTGGGCCTCTTTTACCCCCGAAGACGCGAACGCACACCTCGGCGGGTACAACGCAGATATGCGGAAACAGATCGCAAGTGCAATCGCGGTGTCCATCCTGGCGTCCGTCATCGGCGCCGCTCCGGCCGCGAACGCCGAACCCGTCCCGGTCGTTACGCCCGTTGTCCTCGCCGTGCTGCCGCACGACACCGCCGCCTACACCGAAGGCCTCGAGCTCGACGGGTCCGCGCTCTACGAGGGGACCGGCCTCGCGGGCGAGTCGCAGCTGCGTGAACTCGACCCCGCCAGCGGTGCTGTCCGCCGCGCGGTCGCGATACCCGACAACTATTTCGGCGAGGGAATCACCGTCGTCGGCGATCACATCTGGGAGCTGACGTACCGCGATGGCGTCGCCGTCGAGTGGGATAAAGCCACCCTGAGCCCCGTTCGGGAGGTTCCGTTCAGCGGTGAGGGCTGGGGCCTGTGCAACGACGGTGACCGGCTGATCAGCAGCGAGGGCAGCGCCCGGTTGCGGTTCCTCGACCCGGCGACTCTTGCGGAAACCGGGTCCGTCAACGTCACCCGCGACGGTCAGCCAGTCGTCGGACTCAACGAGCTGGAATGCGTCGACGGTCAGGTGTGGGCCAATGTCTGGCCAACCGACACCATCGTCCGCATCAACCCGGCGACCGGAGCGGTGACGGCAGTGGTCGACGCCTCGGGCCTCTGGCGCGACGGCGTTCGGAGCGGCAACCAGGTGCTCAGCGGCATCGCGCACATCAACGGCAACGAGTTTCTGCTCACCGGCAAGAACTGGCCGTCGATGTTCCGGGTGCGCATCGACCCCGGGTCATGATCGCTATCCGCTGACGCGGGGGATCTCGGCCGTGATGCGGTCGAGCAGGGCCGGATAGCGGTTCGCTTCGCGATGCCGCCCCGGTTTGCCGCTGCTGACCACTGCAGCCGCCAGATGACGCGAGGGGTCGGCCCAGACAGCGATGTCGACCAGACCGGTGTGGCCGAACGCGGCCGGTGCGTTGCGCCCGAACGGCCCGAACCGGTTTGAGCCGAGCATGTATCCGGTGCCCCAACGCAGCGGCATCAGCCCGGTGGCGAGGTC
>DATFCF010000762.1:0-4013 GCA_035253445.1 Mycobacterium sp. | reverse complement strand
CGAGGCGTCGACCTTGTCCCAGCCGATGCCGGACACCACGTCGACTGATTCGCCGAAGACCCTCTTGGAGTGATTGCCGACCCAGTAACTGGTGGCGTGGTTGATGGTGTTTCCCGGTGCGCCGCGGACGCCGAACATCTGACGCTTCGGGTGCTGTAGCGGGCCGAACGCCGACAGGTTCTGGTTGCCGTAGCGGTCAATCTGGTTGGCGCCCATGACCACATGCCTGCGGCCCCACGCTAGCGTCTCGAAGACCCGGCCAAACGGCATCCACCCCTCGATCGCGCCGACGGCGCCGATGGCCGGTGTGTCGGCCAGCAATTGGGCCTCTCCGTCGGTGAGCAGGATGTCGGGGGAGAAGGTCAGCCGCGCCAGGCGCGCCCCGATCGACACCATGGTCGCCATCGGGCTCACCATGATTTCGCCTGCGTCACGGAACAATTCGGCGCAGGCGACAGCGCACACCTCGGCGCGGGTCACGGAAATCACTCGGTCTTCTCCTCAGCCGATTCCTGGAACTTGCGAACCGCTGCCTGGTAGTCGGCCTCGCTGCCGGACAGGTAGGTCGCGACGAATTGCTGCCAGCCCTCGTCGGATGCGGCGGTTTCGGCGTAGTGGTGCTGAAACTTCTCGTCGCGCCCGTAATCCGGTGCGGCGGTGGTGAAGTGGGCGCCGCCCGGCGCTTCGACGACGGAATCGACCATCATCCGGTTCACCAGCAGTGCCTGCGGGGGAACCGCCTTGACCAACTCCTCGGTGGGCACCACCTGCTCCACCGACAGGTGGCGCTTGTCAGCGGCCATCAGGTACAGGTCGTCGAAGTACGGGTCGATGCCCGTATAGGCGGCGTTGCCGGCAGCGTCACCGAGATTCATGTGCACAAACGCCGCGTCGAGCCGCAGCGCAGGCATCGCGATCAAGGTTTCGAAGCCGCCGCCGGGAGCGGGGTACGGCGATGTCACCGTCGACAGCTCGCCATCCCAGAAGTCCGGCACCGAACTGCCCAGCCCGGCGCGGATCGGCAGGAACGGCAGCCGCTGCGCCGCCGCGTGCAGCCCGCACCGCAGCATCCCCTCGTCCATCTCGCGCGCCTCGATGGCGCCGGACGTGCGCGCCTTGGCGAACCACGGGTCGTAGAACGGCGGCGAATCCAGCGATACGAAGCCGTAGTAGACCCGCCGCACTTTCCCTGCGGCGCAAAGCAACCCGATGTCGGGTCCGCCGTAGCTGACAACGGTCAGATCCTTCACGTCGGTGCGCAGGATGGCTCGCACGAACGCCATGGGCTTACGCCGCGAGCCCCAGCCGCCGATGCCGATCGTCATGCCGTCGCGCAGGTCGGCGACGGCCGCGTCCAGAGTGGTCCGCTTGTCACTCACGTGCGCTCTCCCTTCGCCGTTCCAGCGAACGCATCACGGTGCTCATCCGACACACCGGCGAGGTTCAGCTCGAAGGTAAAGCCTTGTTCCATGCGGTAACTCGAGTTCACCCGCTGGACGTCGATCAAGTTCAGCGCCTCCTTTGCCGCGCGGATCACCCGGGTGTCCTTGGCGGCGATGTCGCGGGCCACCCGCAACGCCGACTCGTCGAGTTCCTCTCGCGGTACCACCTCATGCACCGATCCGAAGTGGTGCAGGGTCGCCGCGTCGACGGTGGCGGCGGTGAAGAACAGCCGTCGCATCATGTGCTGCGGCACCAGCCGCGACAGGTGCGTCGCGGCGCCCAGCGCGCCGCGCTCGACCTCGGGCAGCCCGAACGTCGCATCGTCGGAGGCCACGATGACGTCGGCGTTGCCGACCAGCCCGATGCCGCCGCCGACGCAGAAGCCGTTGACGGCCGCGACCACTGGAACCGCGCACTCGTACACCGCGCGGAATGCGGCGAAGCAGCCGCGGTTGGCGTCAATCAGGGCCGTGTAGCCCTGAGTGCGCTGCATCTCTTTGATGTCGACGCCGGCATTGAAGCCGCGGCCGGTGGCCCGAAGGATCACGACGTGGGTCTGCTGGTCCTCGCCGGCCTTGGTGATGGCGTCGGCGAGCTCGAACCAGCCGCGCGACGGAATGGCGTTGACGGGTGGGTAGTCGACGGTGACCGCGACGATGCCCGGCTCGAGTGTGGAAGAGGTGATGGTCATAGCACTTCCTGGTGACGGTAGGAAAGCAAGCACTTGCTTGGTACGCTAGCACAGTGACCGACGCGCTAGATATCAACCTGGGACTCAAGGACAGGGTCGTCCTCGTGACGGGCGGCGTCCGTGGCGTGGGCGCAGGCATCAGCGCGGTCTTCGCCGATCAGGGCGCGACGGTGGTGACGTGCGCGCGTCGGCCCGTCGAGGGATTGCCCTACGAGTTCCACTCCTGCGATGTGCGCGACGACGAGGCAGTTGCCGCGATGATCGACAAGATCGTCGCCGATCACGGCCGCCTCGACGTGGTGGTGAACAACGCAGGAGGCTCACCGTACGTCCTGACGGCGGACGCGAGCGCGAAGTTCAATCGAAAGATCATCGAACTCAACCTGTTTGGACCACTGTCGGTTTCGCAGCACGCGAACCGGCACATGCAGACGCAACTGCAGGGTGGGTCGATCATCAACGTCGCCAGCGTGAGCGGCCGAAGGCCGACCCCTGGCACGGCCGCCTATGGCGCCGCGAAGGCCGGCGTTGAAAGCCTCACGAATACACTCGCCGTCGAGTGGGCCCCCAAGGTCCGGGTGAACGCGTTGGTGGTGGGGATGGTCGAGACCGAACAGGCCGACCTCTTCTACGGCGACGCCGATTCGATCGCGGCGATCTCGGCCAACGTGCCACTGGGCCGTCTTGCCAAGCCAGCTGATGTCGGTTGGGCCGCAGCATTTTTGGCTTCAGATGCAGCGTCGTATATCAGCGGCGCATCGCTTGAGGTGCACGGCGGGGGAGAGCCGCCGCATTACCTGGACACAACGACCGCGAACGCGATCAAGTAAGGAGACAGCGGATGGGTTTGCTCGACGGCCGGGTGGTCATCGTGACGGGAGCCGGTGGCGGCATCGGGCGCGCACATGCGCTGGCGTTCGCCGCTGGGGGTGCGCGCGTGGTGGTCAACGACATCGGTGTGGGGCTGGACGGCTCACCCGCCGGCGGGGGCAGCGCTGCACAAGGTGTCGTCGACGAGATCACCGCCGCCGGTGGCGAAGCCGTGACAAGCGGGGCGAACGTCGCCGACTGGTCGCAAGCCGAAGGCTTGATCCAGACCGCGGTCGACACCTTCGGCGGGCTCGACGTCCTGGTCAACAACGCGGGCATCGTCCGCGACC
Organism: Mycobacterium sp.; assembly: GCA_035253445.1. Lineage (GTDB taxonomy): Bacteria > Actinomycetota > Actinomycetes > Mycobacteriales > Mycobacteriaceae > Mycobacterium. Next base: position 719 of record DATFCF010000762.1, on the reverse strand, counting down.
GAATGTTCGCGAACACCAGCGAGGAAGAGTTCGACGCCGTCATTGCCGTGCATCTCAAGGGGCACTTCGCCACCATGCGGCACGCGGCGGCCTACTGGCGCGCGCAGTCCAAGGCGGGGAACACCCCCGATGCCCGCATCATCAACACCAGTTCCGGCGCGGGCCTGCAGGGCAGCGTCGGGCAGGCCAACTACAGCGCCGCCAAGGCGGGCATTGCGGCCATGACGCTGGTGGCCGCGGCCGAAATGGGCCGCTACGGCGTCACCGTCAACGCGATCGCGCCATCGGCCCGGACGCGGATGACCGAGACGGTATTCGCCGAGATGATGTCGACGCAGGACAACGACTTCGACGCGATGGCGCCGGAAAACATTTCACCGCTGGTGGTTTGGCTCGGCAGCGTCGAATCCAAGGACGTCACCGGCAGGATGTTCGAGGTCGAGGGCGGCATCGTGCGAGTCGCCGAGGGCTGGGCGCACGGACCTCAGATCGACAAGGGCGCGCGGTGGGATCCGGCCGAACTCGGTCCGGTGGTGAGCGATCTCCTCGCCAAGGCGCGCCCACCTGTTCCGGTTTACGGTACTTGATGTCGCCGCCGAGCGGCTCCGGCGCATGACTTAAGCCAAACCGCCGCTGAACCCATCCGCCGCAGACCATGATGGTCGGGTGAGACGGTACGGACTGGGCGCCGTTATCGGCGCAATGTTGTTGCTATTGGC
>DATFCF010000761.1:0-4674 GCA_035253445.1 Mycobacterium sp. | reverse complement strand
CTTCTCAAGAATCTGATGGCCTCATTCACAGTTGCCCGACTCATCACATCAGCGCTCATCGGCGGTGCAGCACTGTGGGTCGTCTTCAACATGGACGTCCTGAAGGACTCGACAGGTGAGGAGTTGGAGAGCGCTCCCGCCGTGGTGCACATCGTGGCCGAGCCGATTTCCGGCTTAGACCTTCCCGTGTGATCTCCGCTCGTTCGCACCGGCTGAAAGATGCCTTGCCAGCACTGACCTCGTTGCGCCACCGACCTCTTACAAGGAGGGCTCCCATGTTCGATGTAGCTAGCACTGCGGAAGCGGGTTCGCGGCTTCGCCGGCATGAAGTCACGAGTGGGCCGGTGCTGCGATGAGTGACGATCGCACCACCGGGGAAGTCATCAAGAACTTCACCCGCGCTCGCAAGGTGCCGCAGCTGATCGGGCGTACACCTGACGGAAAGAAGCTGCCGTTCGGTCCCTACACCGTTCCGCAAGCCGTCAGCGGCGCAATCGTCGGTGCGCTCCTGTGGCTCCTGCATCCACTGTGGCTTCGGGACAGCATTTCCTGGAACGTCGGATTCTTCGCCTTCTGGTCACTGGGCACCGTCTTTGTCGTCGGCAAAGTCCGGTTTGCCGGCCGGAGCCCCGCCTCAGTGGCACAGGGAATCTGCGCCGCAGCCTTCGCGCCGGCCGGTGCCAAGATCCAGATCAACGGCCGCCGGGTGACCATCCGGCCACCCCACCTCGTGCGTCCGAGTGGCTACATCACTGCCGACCCCACGGCCGCCGAACTCAGCGCCACGGTCGTCCCGCAGGCCGTGCACATCGCCACCGCCGAGGTCACCGAAACCCCATCGGCGGAACCTGTCGCACCACGACCGCCGACCTCCGCTCCGGTGCCCACACCGGCAAGCGGGCCCACCCATCGCGCCGGCCGATCGAGCGTCAAGGAACTCCTCGCTCTGGCTGCTGCAGGCACCTCCGAGTAGAAAGCACCGCCACTATGGAACAGCCGACACTGTCAATGGCCGCGAACATCCGGTGGACGAAGTCCGGCGTTGTCTGGGCGGACTACGTGCTCACGGGCATCGACTACGGTTACCGCCCCGACGTGGACAAGCGCACTGCTCGTACCCTGCACACGATGCTCGTCCGCGCCCTTCCGGGCGAGTCACTGTTGATGGGCATCGCAGCATCGTTGAGCGCCGAAGCCATCGTTTCCCGAATGACCGAAGGCGTCGATCTCGATGCACACCCAGACTGGGCAACCGAATGCGAAGCGACTCTCGACTCGATCGAGCTATACCGCCCGGGCCAGCGGATCTACTGGCTGAGCATTCCGCTGACCACACCCAAGGTCGTCGATCAGGTCAAGGCCGCCGCTCATTCGGCCTGGACCACACTCTCCGACTACATCGGGCTGCCGCGGACCGCACTTGACGATGACGAGATCCGGGCCCGTGTCCGGCAGGCCAACCGGATCATGGCCGACATCCCCGGTGTCTTCGATGCGCAACCTGCCACTCCCGCTCAGATGGTGTGGCTGTGGCAGCACGCGATGACGCGCGGACTGCATGTCGACCCTGACCTGCCCGACGCAGCCGTGACGCCAGGAGCAAAGTCAGGTGCCGCCCTGACCGCATGCCGGATCGACGAGGGCGCCCAATCGGATCGAGAGAAGGACTCGGGTTGGCGAGGCAAGGTCCCGACGTTCAGTCGGGTCCTGAAAGTCGACCAGCCGTACGAATTCGTCGACCACCCTGCCTCCTACCAAGTGCTCCTCGCGCTCGCTGACACCCCCGCCGGTGGCGTCTATTTCCCCGGCTCGGAGTTCTTCACCCTCGCTGACGACTTCGGCGATATTGATGTCGATTTCGCCGTACGGCTCAAGGTAACCGCCGGTGCCGATGTCATGCGAGCGAACAAGCGCGCACTCGAGAACCTGAAGGAGCAGTACGAACAGCGGGAAGGAGAGTTGGCCGGCGGCCAAGGTGTTCTCGACCTCGCTGCCGCCGCGTTGACCGAATACACCTCGTTGCTCGAGACGAACCGCGATGAGGTCGAGGTTGCCTGGACGGCGTTGTTCGCGGTAGGAGCTGATTCCGAGGAGCGTGCACTCGCTGATGCGAAGGCATTGGTGAAAGCGTTCGAACAGCAGGAATACAAGGTGGTCGCGCCGGTCGGCTACCAGGAAGACCTGTGGTGGGCGATGTTGCCTGGCGTTCCCACATCGAAGATCGTCCGCGAGTTCGCCCAGATCACCACGTCGACGCATTTCGCGGCGTACATGCCGTTCATTCGCAACGATCTCGGCGATGGCAGTGGTCCGCTGTTGGCACTGAACATCACCACCTCTCGGATCGGTGTGGTTCACCACGACGTCGCCGGAAAGTCCCTGCGCGACCAGTCCGGATCCTTCGCGGTCACCGGTGAGCTCGGATCGGGCAAGTCGGTCACCATGAAGGTGATCGCCGGCCAGGTCGTCGACTGCGGAGGGCAGGTCATCGGCATCGACCAAAGCGATCTCGGCGAGTACGCCAACTGGGCCCGCGCCGTCACCGAGGCAGTCGTGGTCGACCTCGTCGAACCCGAATACAGCATGGATCCACTGAGGATCTTCGAGGCCGGACTCGCAGCAGAAATGGCCCAGTCCGTGTTGTTGACACTGCTCCGGATCCAGCCTTCCTCAGACCTGGGCATCGCATTGGCAAAAGTGATCGAGCCCGAATACCGCGCAGAGCACCCCTACCAGGGTTTGGGCGAGCTGACCGAACACCTCCTGTCCGGTGCTTGCCCGATCGCCCACGCCCAAGATCTCGGCGAAGCAATGAACGTCTACGCCCGCCGCACCTACGCGGCGGCACTGTTCGGCAAAGATCTACCCCCGCTGCCCATTACTGCTCCCGGCATCATTTTCCGCACCCACAAGGTCGACTTACCAACCCAGCTGCAGACCGAGAAACAACACCTCTACGAGAACCTGCCGCTGGAGAAGCGGTTCGGCCACGCGGTGTACACCCTGATCGCGAAGGTCGCCCGCGGACAGTGCTTCGCCGACCCCGACCAGATGGCGTTGTTCCTCGTCGACGAGGCACACCACCTCCTGGGCGCCGACGACGGCATCGACATCGTCGAGGACTTCGTGCGGCAGGGCCGCAAGTCCTCTGCCGCGGTGGGACTCGGCGACCAGGACTGCGCGTTCGGCACCCCGAAGCTGCGCGGACTGATCAAGACCCGCATCGCGCACCGTCATACAGACGAAACCCTCGCCAAGCGCGCCATTGAATGGCTTGGCCTCGACCCGGACGACTACGGACTGGTCAAGCAATACATGGAGCAGACAGCTCCGGTAACCGGAAAAGACAAGTACGTCGAACCTCACCGCCGCGGTGAAGGTTACATGCGCGATGGCAGCGGAAACGTCGGTCGTATCAAGACGCTGCTGCCGGCAACCGAGTCTCGCCGAATTGCAGTGTCGACCACTCCGAAGGACAACAAGCTGGTGAAAGCATGACCGCGGCCGCGGCGTCCTCCCGTGAACGGGAGGTGGTCGGCGCCCCCGAACCCCGGGAGTATTTCAGTGTTCGCGCCGCGGCCAAACGCTCACTGCTGTGGCTTGTCACCGCATGGATTCCGCAATCCTGGCTGACCGCACTGATACACCTGACCCGTCCGGTAACCCGCTGGCTGTGGGCACGCTGGTGGAGCCGGCTACTCATCCGCCTCATCGCCGGCTGGCACGCGGCCGGCGCCCTCTTGATGATCGTGGCCACCCCGGCTCTCGCCGATCCCGCCGGCGGCGGCGGTGCGAGCCCGTTCTTCGCCTGGATGAATCTGAAAGATTCGCACGGCATCGACGCGTGGGGCTACTTCCTGTCCATCGACAAAGGCAACGCCTCGGTGGGCGGCGGCTGGCGCATGATCTGGGCGTACATCATCACCCTCGAATACGAGGTCTTCCGCTTCCTGATGGCAACGGCCATCTGGTTCATCACCTGGGTGCTCTCGTTCGAATGGCTCGAGCTGATCCTCACGCCCGTGCGCACCATCGCCGACTCGGTCACCACCATCACCGACCAGTTCGCGCTGACCCCGCTGATGCTCACAGTCGCCGGACTCAGCGTCGCCATCTGGATCATCCGCGGCCGATTCTCCACCGGAATCTACGAGCTCCTCATGTCCTGCGTCATCGCGGCCGCGGCCGTGGGCGTTCTCTCGAACCCGGTCGATCGCGTCCTCGGGGACAACGGACTGGTGCTGTCGGCGCGAGATGCCGGCCTGGAAGTCGCCTCCGGGCTCGCCAACGGCGGTGATACCAGCGGAAACCCGCAGACCGAGATCGAAACGATCGAATCGAAACTCATCGACACGTTCATCCGCCAACCAACGCAACTGATCAACTTCGGAGTCGTTCTCGATGCCCCGGAAAACAACGGGAAATGCGTCAAAGAGTTCGACGCCGCGTACCTCGCGAAGCCCAAGGAGCCAGGACTCGCAGACAAAGCGCAGGACGTCGTCTCCGAGATCGCCCCTGGGGCAGGCGTAGCCCTTGACCTGATCAATCCCGACGCGAAACCGGAAGACCGCGTCAAAGATGCCATCGCCAAGTGTGAGGGGGAGGACGGGCCGATGAAGGCCTATGCCGACAACCCCGGTCCCGGACAAGCGATGGGCCTGTTCTTCCTGAACT
>DATFCF010000760.1:0-2703 GCA_035253445.1 Mycobacterium sp. | reverse complement strand
GTCGGGCCGCCGCTCGGCCGTGTTCGACCCGGTGTTGCACGTTGCCGACCTCTCCTTCGGCGAGGTTCGGGTGCCGGACAGCGCCCGGGTGACCGTCGATCGTGAGCGTGCGCACCATGTCGCGCTTACCGGCATGGCGATTACGATGGTCGGGGCCTGCCAACGCATCCTCGATCTGGTCCTTGAGCACGTCCGCAGCCGTCATCAATTCGGCGTGCCGATCGGGTCCTTCCAGGCGGTGCAGCACAAGGCCGCCGATATGCACGTCGCGGTGGAACGCGCTCGGGCACTGGCGTATTTCGCCGCGTTGACGATTGCCGCCGACGATCCCCGGCGCCGGTTGGCTGCCGCAATGGCCAAGGCTGCCGCAGGGGAGTGCCAGTCGCTGGTGTTTCGGCACGGCTTACAGCTGCACGGCGCCATGGGATTCACCTGGGAGAACGATCTGCAGTTCGCGCTCAAGCGAGCCAAAGCCGGGGAGTTGATGCTCGGCGGGGCAGCGGAGCACCGGGCGCGGATCGCGGAGGAATACCGTGCAGCTGACTTTTGATCCCGACGTCGAGGCGTTCCGGGCAGAGTTTTCGGCGTTCCTCGACGAAAACCTTCCTCCCGCAAGCGAAACGCTGGAGCGGCCCCGGTCCGTGTCGCATATGCCGGCCTGGGCGCGCCGCTGGCAGCGGCTGCTGTTCGACAACGGATGGCTGCTGCCCAGTCAGCCACCCGAATTCGGTGGGCGCAACGCCACGGTGCTGCAGCAGTTCGTCTATCTGGAGGAACTGTGCCGCCGCCGGATCTACCACAGCCTCAACCCGCAGGGCGTGAACATCGTTGCGGCGTCGTTGTTGTCGTTCGGAAGCGAGGAGCAGAAGCATCGCTGGGCGGTGCCGATTCTACGGGCTGAGATGACCGCTTCACTCGGCATGAGTGAACCGAGCGCCGGATCTGATCTGGCGTCGTTGCGTACCAGCGCGGTGCGGGACGGCGATCACTTCGTGGTCAACGGACAAAAGGTGTGGACCTCGGGCGCTCACAACGCCGACATCTTGCTGACGTTCGTCCGCACCGATCCCGATGCGCCAAAACACAAGGGCATCAGCGCATTAGTGATCCCGACCGACAGCCCCGGCCTCGTGTGTCGTCCGTTCCCGTCCATCTGCTCGGCAGACGACCTGGATTTCAACGAGGTGTTCTTCACCGATGTGAAGGTACCGGCGGAGAACCTCGTCGGTGCGCTCAACCAGGGATGGGCGGTGGCCAACGGATCCCTGGGACACGAGCGCACGATGATGTGGCTGGGCTTCGCCGATCGGCTGGACAATATGATCGCCGACTTCCGGCCGGCCACGGCGCTCGACCGCGACCACTATGCCACCGCGATCATGGACAAACATGCTCTGGGGCTTCTGGGTTCGGTGGCGCTGGCGCGCACGGCCCGAGGTGAAGACGACGTAGCCCAATTGTCGGTACTCAAGCTGCTCGGTTCTGAAGCCGAGCGCACCGCATACGAACATGCTTTGGCGGCTGCCGGACCCGACGGGCTCATCCACCCCGCGCTGAGCGGCCCGTACGCGCCGATGAACCTGGACCACTATTTCGCCAGCTGGTTCGAGCGCTATGCCCGCAGCTTCTCCGGCACCATCGCCGGCGGGACCTCGGAGATCCAGCGCAACATCATCGCCCAGCGCGTGCTCGGCCTACCGCGCGGTTGAATTCCACTGGCGAGCTGGGGGACTCCCCCGCAATGGGAGGTGGTACCCCCACCTCGTGGAAACGCGGCCCAGGGCGAATCCCTAGACTGGGTCGAACCTGGTGATCAGCCACTTTCCGTTGATCCGAGTCATGCTCACCAGCACGCTGCTGGCCGACATCGCGGGATCGGGGCTGTCCTTGCTTGTGGTGCTCTGGTCAACGAACACCAGAACGACGGCCGAATTGCGACGCAACTCCGACACGGCGGCCCCCACTACGTGAGCGGTTGTTTTCAACGACTTCTGTTTGGCCGCCGGAGCCACGGTCTGCTCGATGAGCTTGGTGTACTGGGACAGGAAATCCCCGGAAAGATGCGACTTGGCGTTAGCGAAGTCTTTGTCGATCGACTCGGGTGAGTACGACAACAACGCAACCGTTGCTTCAGAGGCCGCGTTGGCCACCGTCCGCGCGACGCTGAGGTCGGTCTGCTTATTCGGCTGATACCGCTCGAAGTAGAGCCACGCTGCCAAACCCCCGGACATGAGCAGCAGCAGGACCAGAATCACGGGAACGACTTTCACGTTGCGCAGCACGCGTGACCAGCTGTCCCGGCCGCGTTCGGTTCGCTTTGGGGCAGCATCGTCTTTGGCGGCCACCTCGCTCGCCGATTCGCCGCCGCCGGTTTCGGCTTCGTCTGGATCGTGCTCGACCGCTGCCGCGGATCGGGTGGTTTCGACGTTGCGGGTGTCATCGGTCACGGTACGAAGTCCACTTTCGACATCTTGTACTGTCCGCCTTCTTCGGTCACGGTGACGCGGACCCGCCACACGCGGGGTTCGTCCTTGGCGCCCGCGGAATTGGAGATCCGCGATGTCACCAAGACCAGTACGGATGCGGAATGCTCGTCCATGGATTCCAGGGCCGCCGTGGTGACCGTTCCCTGGGCGACGACCTTGGACTGCTCGACCACCGACGTGAAATCCTTTGCCCGCTGCTGGAAGTCATCCCTGAACT
>DATFCF010000759.1:0-3666 GCA_035253445.1 Mycobacterium sp. | reverse complement strand
GTGCAGGCCAGCAAGGGCCACGGCGGCGGGTATCAACTCGGCGCGGGTGCGGCGTTGCCGCCGTTGCTGCTCGATCCCGACGAAGCCGTGGCGGTGGCCGTCTGCCTGCGACTGGCCGCCGGTGGCAGCGTGGCCGGCGTGGGGGAGTCGGCGCTGCGTGCGCTGAGCAAGTTGGACCAGGTGATGCCCGCTCGGCTGCGTTCACAGGTGTCCGCCGTGCACGACGCGACGGTGACGCTGCCGTCGAACTATTCCGATTCGCCGGTGGAGCCCGATGTCCTGATGACGCTGGCCCGTGCCTGTCGCGACCACGAACACGTCAACGCCGGCTACATCGACCGCGCCGGCAACAGCACCGAGCGGCGGCTCGAGCCCTACCAGCTGGTGACGACGGGGCGGCGCTGGTACCTGCTGGCTTACGATCGCGACCGCCAGGACTGGCGCAGCCTTAGGCTTGATCGGATGGCTGATGTGCGCGCGCTCGGCAGCACATTCGCCGTTCGCGATTCGCCGGACGCGGCCAGCTACGTCCGGCGATCCATCAGCTCATCCCCGTACCGCTACGTGGCACGGGTCCGATTCCACGCACCCGAACACGTTGTGGCGCAGCACTTCTCACCGGCGTCGGTGACAATCGAACCGGACGGGCCGCAGGCCTGCATCCTCACCGCGGGCGCCGATGACCCCGAACGGATGGTGTTCTACTTCGCGCTGCCGGGTTGTGACTTCGAAGTCCTCGAACCACCCGAGGTCGCGCGTGCGGTCGGTGTCGTCGCCGATCGGATCGCCCGCGCGGCCGTCAGACGGTGATGCCCAGCCGGTCCGTGAGGAACAGGAATGCCACCGCGAAAGGGTTGTCGGCCGTCTGCGCTCGCACCTGATTCCAGTCCACCTGCTCGCGGACCGCACGCACGGCGGGAAGAAGGGCTGAAAAGTCGCAGTGGTGTTCGTTCAGTGAGGTCAGCTTTTCGGTGACGACGTGTGTCGGCGGAAGGACACGCATCCGGATGGCCAGGACGTCGAGTTCCTCGGCGGAGGCGATCGCCTGCGCATCTATCGGCTTTCCATTCAGCTGGTGCAGGACGTCGATGACGAAGTCATCGCCGACACACGCCTTGAACAACCAGTCTTCCGGGGTGCGCTCGATGCTGAACCCGGCTTTCTCCAGAGTCAGGGCCGCGGCTTCGGTATCCGGTTCGGCGACCACGAAATCGACGTCATGCACCGGTTCGGGCCCGCCGTACACCCAGAGCGCATAGCTGCCGGCCAGCGCGAACTCGGGTCCGTGGGCCTTGAGCGCGGAGGCCGCCCGTTTGAGCGCGTCGCGAAGGTCGTCATTGCGTGGCGGGGTAGTCATCGTGGGTACGTAGTACCCATGCGGATGGCCACCTTCAACATTTTGCACGGTCGCAGTGTTCACGACGGCAGCGTGCAGCTCGATCGACTGGTCGACTCGATCAAGGAGATCGATGCCGATGTGCTCGCGCTTCAGGAAGTCGACTGCGATCAACCCCGGTCCGGCAGGGCCGACCTGACCGCGGTCGCCGCGGAAACGATGGGCGCGGTCAGCCACCGATTCGTCGCGGCGATCTCCGGCACGCCGGGAGCGACGTGGATGGCGGCCACCGGCGACGAACAGCCTGGTACCGCCGCGTACGGCATCGCCCTGTTGTCGCGATATCCGGCCGACAGCTGGCAGGTCGTGCGGCTGCCCCGGATCCCGATGAGGTTTCCGATGTACCTGCCGGGACCGAAGAAGGTCTTCGTCGTCCACGAAGAGCCGCGCGCGGCGATGATCGCGCACCTCGACACCCCGCTGGGGCCGCTGACCGTCGCGAACACTCATTTGTCGTTCGTGCCCGGCTGGAATCGGGTGCAACTTCGCAGCCTCGCTCGTGATCTGCGGGGCTTTCCCGGGCCGCGGGTGCTGATGGGGGACCTCAACATGACCCCACCCACCCCTGGCCGTTGGACGGGACTGCGACCTCTCGGGACAGCGGCGACATTCCCGGCCGACGAACCATGCAATCAGCTCGACCACATCCTCACCGACGACCGTGCCCTGCGCGTCGACGAATGCGGCGCGCCGTGGCTGCCGGTTTCGGATCATCGCGCGTTGGTTGTCGACGTATCGCGCGCATGACCCTGTGGATTGCCGCGGCGCCGATGTCCACGCCGCCAATACGATGACGCGATGGCCACGTTAGAAGATCTCGAAGCGCGCATCGCGGCGCTTGAGGCTCTCAGGCTGACTATCGTGCGGTCCTGACAGCGGTCGGCCTTTCGCTCAGTCGACGAGCATCTCGCCGAGCTCACGGATCTGATCATCGACCGCCGCAACGGTCTCTAACTCACCGAGACAAGCCGGCCGACGCCGTAGTGTTCTTGGCGTGCACGTCATCTCCGCGGAGTCGACGGAGCTCTTCGTGGGACCGCCGGATGCGCCGCTGCAACTGGTGCGGGTCACCTACACCGGCGACGCTGCCGAGGCCTGGGTCGAGGGTGACGGCCTGACCACGCCGTCTCCCGTGGTCGGCGATGCCGGAACGGTCGAGGTGGCGGTGGCCGTCGACCGGCCGAACGCCGGCGAACAGCGCGACGCGCGGGTGCTCGCCGGTGACAGCGCGACGCCGTTCGTGTTCACCGTCGCCGAGCCGGGCTGGACGATGTACATGATCAGCCACTTCCACTACGACCCGGTGTGGTGGAACACCCAAGCGGCGTACACCAGCGTGTGGAGCGAGGACCCGCCAGGGCGCTGCAGGCAGACCAACGGCTTCGACCTGGTCCGCGCTCATCTGGAAATGGCGCGCCGCGAGCCCGAGTACAAGTTCGTGCTGGCCGAAGTGGATTACCTCAAGCCGTACTGGGACACCCATCCCGAGGACCGCGCCGATCTGCGCCGGTTCATCGCCGACGGCCGGATCGAGGTGATGGGCGGCGCGTACAACGAACCGAACACCAACTTGACGAGCCCCGAGACGACGATCCGAAACTTCGTGGCTGGCATGGGTTTTCAGCGCGACGTGCTCGGCGCCGAGCCGGCCACCGCGTGGCAGCTCGACGCCTTCGGGCACGACCCGCAATTCCCCGGCATGGCCGCCGACGCCGGTCTGACGTCCAGCTCATGGGCGCGCGGTCCGCACCACCAGTGGGGGCCGATGCAGAACCAGGGCGATCCGGAGCGGATGCAGTTCTGCAGCGAGTTCGAATGGATCGCCCCGTCCGGGCGTGGCCTGCTGACGCACTACATGCCCGCGCATTATTCGGCGGGATGGTGGATGGATTCGTCGGCGACGCTTACCGAGGCCGAGACCGCGACGTATGAGTTGTTCGCGACGCTGAAGAAGGTGGCGCTGACCCGAAACGTGCTGCTGCCGGTCGGTACCGACTACACGCCGCCGAACAAGTGGGTCACCGAGATCCACCGCGACTGGAATGCGCGCTATACGTGGCCGAAGTTCGTGTGCGCGTTGCCGCGCGAGTTCTTCGGTGCGGTGCGCGCCGAACTTGCCGAACGTGGCGTCGACGCCTCGCCGCAGACGCGGGACATGAACCCGATCTACACCGGTAAGGACGTGTCCTACATCGACACCAAGCAGGCGAACCGGGCCGCCGAGGGCGCGGTGCTCGACGCCGAACGGTTCGCCGTGTTCGCCGGCCTGC
>DATFCF010000758.1:0-2516 GCA_035253445.1 Mycobacterium sp. | reverse complement strand
TTCTCCTCCAGCTGTCGTGCGACGCGAGTTGCGGCCTTTCCCAAGTATCAACCACCGCGCATCACCACCCTTGGATCCGACGGTCAAGGCGCGCCAAGCATAGCCGTCAGCAAACTCAATATCGCAGCGCACTCCGGGATGATCGGTTCGGTTGAGCCAAGGCGTGGGAACCAACGACGCCGAAGTGGGACTCAGGCATGTCACGCATCCCGCACCCCTGGCGCATCCCAGGAGCGCGTCCTTCGGCGCTGCTGAGAGCGGGTTGATCGAGTTCGCTGCTGCCATGCCGCTGCACGGGAATCAGAGCTGTAACCAGGTAATTGAAAACCAACGCTAGAATAACGACAGCATTGCTGACGGAGTGGCGGCCGGAGGCGGCCAACCAGGCGCCCGCCAGCCAAATTGGTGCGCACGAGGTAGTTGATCCGCTGGTACGCTCGCATCGGCGAAGGGGTTTGCACATATGGGCGTATTCGGGGAGCTCAACGGCTCTGGCAAAGCATTCTGGGACCGTGGACTCAGCGGATTCAACGGTACCGGCGCGATTGTCGACGTGGGCCAGTTGGTCATCGAACGGATGCGCTGCATCACCGGGCTCGGTGAGCCCGAGAACGGTGACCGGTTCGGTCAGGGGTGGTCGCGTTTCAACGACGTGAGCGAGACGCTGATGTCGGCCTTTCCCAACGACAGCTGGGCAGGCAGTGGGGCGGACGCGTACGGCGACCAGAACAGAGCTCAAACCGGCCGCACCAACGCCGTCGCCCTCATCGACAGGGATGTGCAGTCCGTCATCGCCCGCCAGGCATGTCAAGTCAAATACCACCGCGACAAGCTGGACGATCAGGCCAAATTTCTGACCGACCTCCATTACATGGCAACGGCTTTGGCGTTCGTCCCGGGTGTCGGCAAGGCGACGAAGACCTCTGTGGAAGCCGCCGCCGTGAATGCGGCCTTGGAACCCTGCAGAGCCGAAGTCCAGGAATTGTCGCGCGAGGCCAACCAGAACGCCGCCGAACTTCAACAGGCAGTGAGCCGCTACGCGGACGTCGCGGCTGCCGCGGAGTAAGGAACAGGAGAAGAGATGTCCGGCGAGGTTGTGCGGGTCACGACGTCCCATCTACGCGAGCTAGCCGCCAGGCAAGCACAAGCGGCGGCCGAAATCGCCGCGGCCACCGATGTGGTCGACGGTGTCGACAGCGCCATGCGGATCAGCCACGGCGTCATTGCCTGGTCGGCGGCGGCCGCGGTGCAGGCCATCCAGCCCGTCCGCCAGGCCGCGGGCAACCACATGGCGGCGGCATCGCACGCCATGAGCGAAGACCTCTACGCCGCGGCGGCCCGATACGGCCAGGCCGACGGCGAGACGGGCGGGCGCCTGGACCAAGAGATGCGGACCCAGTGATCGTGGCGAGTGCGTCCACCGCCGACCACGGTGCTACCCACATCGACGACGTCGTCGGCGTCGAGGTGACCATCGACGGAATGCTCGTCATCGCCGACCGGCTGCACCTTGTCGACTTTCCGATTTCCCTCGGCATCCGGCCGAACATCCCCCAGGCCGATCTGCGCGACATCGTATGGGACCAGGTCGCGCGCGATCTCACCGAGCAAGGAGTGCTCAACGCGTTCGGCCAACCCCACCCCGAGGTCGCCGCCATGGTCGACACCCTCAGCCGTCCCGATCGGTTGCTCGAGGGGCGCTGGTGGCGCCGCGACCGCGGTGGCAATATGGTGCGCTTCGTGGTGTGTCGGAAGGGGGATCGCCATGTTGTCGCTGCGCGCGATGGAGAAATGCTGGTGCTGCAGCGCGTCGCCCCTCAAGTGGGGCTGGCTGCAATGGTGACAACGGTGCTCGGCACAGCTCCACCCGCCGACGTAGAACCATTGACCGGCATCGCCAGCAAATTGGCGGAATGCAAAACTGCAAACCAATTGGCGCAGTACGGCATTGCGCCTGGATCCGCGCGAATCTACGCCGACATGATCCGTGAGCCCGCCAGCTGGGTCGAAATCACTGCCACCGAACGGCATCCGGGCGGTACCCAAACGCGGGCCGACGTCGGCGCGGGTGTGCTCGATTCCCCACATGGCCGGATCGTGTCGATTCCGCGACGAGTATCCGGTGAGCTGTACGGCAGCTTTCTGCCGGGCACCCCGACGAACCTGCAACGCGCGCTCGACGGCCTGATGGAGTTTCTTCCGTCGGGATCGTGGTTCGACCAAACCGATACGGACAGTGCACCTCCGGACTGAGAAAGGCTCCCCATGGTGGATGACGTTCCGCCACATAATCCCGACGACGGCGACCACGACGACCTGGCCGCACTCGACTTCTCTGCCGACGAGGATGCGGCAGAGAAATCCGACCTCGATGCGCTCGCCGACTTTGGCGCACCCGACGAGGACGTGGTGCCCGTCCCGCTGTTCACGCTGACCAATCCGCCCGGGACTGTCACGGTGACGACCTTCATGGACGGCCGTGTACACCAGATCGATCTATCGCCGAAGGTAACCAC
>DATFCF010000757.1:0-8107 GCA_035253445.1 Mycobacterium sp. | reverse complement strand
GGCTCGCAACTCTGCAGCTGGTGCGACTGAAGAAGCGGCCGAGGTTGCCAGATGTTGCTGGCGCCGGTCTGACGCCTGGTGAGCCAGAGGTAGTGGTGCAGGAGTTGCGGCGGGCCGGGAAACTCGAGGAATCCCGCGGTCGATACCGGCTCACGGCGCGCGGCCCTGAGGCGCTGGCTCACTCGATTGCGCAGGAGCGACTCCGAATCGATTTCGTTGAGGCGCCCGGCGACGACATCCACAGAGCGTCCGACGCGTCGGTCGGTGTGCCACGGACGCCTGATTCTTCGACGACCGTATGAGGAGGTCCATTGAGATGGCGATTCTCGGGCATTTGGAACGGTCCATAGATCGTTTGAGTTGCCGGTTAGCGAGGCACCGGTGTTATCGCGCAGGCACGGGTGCGGTCGTCGCGGGGACGATGACCGCGACGATGGCCATTCTGCTGGCACCGACGTCGAACGCGGATCCCACCACGATTTTGAGGTCGGCGACGGCGGGGAAACGTGGCGGATGCCCTGCCCTGCAGGCAGATCCCGTCCTCGACTGGGTTGCTCAACGGGCGAACGGTGAGACGCAGTCCTACGCCGACCACACCGCCCGGTTCACTCCCTTCGAAGACCCGATGCCGGTGTTGCGCGAGTTGGCCTACCCGGCCGGCAAGGCCAAATTGTTGGCGGGGTACGGAGAAAGCCAGGAGAAGGCCGTATACGGAGCGGTCCTGTTCGGTTGGGAAGCCATACCCGACTGCACATTTACGCGATACGGCGCAGACGTTCTCAACAAGACCGACCAGGGTTACAGCCTGGCGGCCGTCGTATTAGTGGGCGAATAGGGGGAATTGACGAAATGACGGTTGAACGATGCCTTTCGGTGCCCGCCGAATCTGCGCGCGGTGACCAGCTCGGACCGTCGTCACAGTTCGTCGGTCTTCACCCCACCTGAGCGCACCCAGTGCAACGTCGCCACTAGACCAGAAGGATCGGAAGCAGCAACTAGATGGAACCTACTAACAAACCATGGACACCATGCCGCCGATGACATGTATCGAGTACGCCGCGGTGGGACCCTGCAGCTGCTTTCCTGATTACTATCTCGGACTTGGTAGTCACGGGTTGAGGGAGCACCGGTGACGACCACTGCCCGACGGCACCGAACGGCGAGGTTGCCACAACCAAGTTTTGCCCGCCCACGGGCAGCAGCCCACCTAGCTGCGTCGGTGCCTTTGAGAAGCGCAGGAACTATCGGTCGTGCCGTTGTGCTGACCGGGGCGGTGCTGTGGTACTCCATAGTCGATCTCGTATCGCTGCGACTGCGATTCGGCGAAGTCGTCCTCCAATGTTGGATGCTGTACAAGGTCACCGCCCTGCCGGCCATTCTGATGGCCATACCTTTCGGCGGCATGGTTGCTGTGCAGGCGTCGGGTTTGATCAACCAGGTTGGGGCTTCCTCGCTCGTCGGGGCGGCAAGCGGGGTCGGCGTGGTGCGGCAGGGAGCGCCAATCACCGCTGGTCTGCTCATGGGCGGTGCTGCGGCTTCGGCCATCGCATCCGACCTGGGCGCACGGGCAATCCGAGAAGAACTCGACGCGCTGCGCGCGCTGGGGGTCGATCCAGTTCGTTATCTAGTTGTGCCGCGGTTCCTCGCATTAATAGTTCTTGCGCCGGTTCTGTGCTCGATCATTATCGCTTCAGCGGTGATTGCGTCGTTCACTCTGGCAATCACTGTGAGCGACGTGACGAGTGGCAGTTTCTGGGCCTCGTTCGGTGCGTTTGCGACGATAGTCGACGTATGGTTCGCGATCGGCAAGGCTGTTGTGTTCGCGGCGATAGTCGCAATCGTGTCATCGCTCAGAGGCTTTGAGGCCAAGGGCGGACCAAGAGGCGTGGCCGACGCGGTGAACGCGGCCGTGGTGCTGAACGTAGTAGGCATCGTCGTTGCGAACCTGGCTATCACGCAGCTGCAAACGATGTTCTTCCCCATGGCGGTCGCGTGATGGGCACCGCAACATCTGGCCAGCAGGCGGCGCCAGCACGAAACCACCATGTACTGCACCGCATTACAGGAATTCTCCTGGCACCCTTGCACACGATGGGGCAGGCGATCCTTTTCGTCGCCCAAGTCCTGTACCTCCTCCCCGTGACTGTTCGCAGCTATCGCAAAGAGACGTTCAGCCGAATGAACAGCCTGGCGTGGGGCCGCGGCTCACTAATCGTCGATGGTGGCGTGGTGAGTGTCCTGATAATTCTCGGCATCGCGATCGGCGCGTCGATAGCGATCGAAGCTTTTGCGACGTTGAACATGCTGGGAATGGGTGCGCTATCGGGAATTGTCGGTGGCCTAGCCAACGTTCGCGAGATGTCACCGCTGGTCGCCGGCATCGCGTTCGCCGCCCAGGCCGGTACTCGAATGACCGCGGAGATCGGAGCGATGCGGATCGCCGAGGAGATCGACGCCACTGAGGCCATGGGCCTCCGGCCGATACCGTTTGTGGTGGGAACACGCTTGGTGGGCGCGATGCTGATCGTCATACCGGGGTACGCGTTCACTCTACTGGTCAGCTTCTTCACCTCGAACGCAATGATCACGAAGTTCTACGGTCAGCCCACCGGAACTTACGATCACTATTTCGTTCAGTTCCTCTCCCCGGGGGATCTCTTGTACTCCACGCTGAAGGCAGCGGTGTTTTGCGCATGCGTGACGATAATCCACTGCTACTACGGCTATTTCGCATCTGGTGGTCCTGCTGGCGTAGGCCTGGCGTCTGGCCGTGCAGTCCGTGCGAGCCTCGTGTGCATCATGACGGTGAACTTCATTCTCACTGTCGTGCTGTGGGGTCTTAAACCGACATTCGTGTTCAAGGGGTAGAGGATTCACCAGTGACGACGCTGCTCAGGGTCTCCGAAAAACGGTACACACGCATTCTCACGATGATCGGTGCAGCCGCCGCTCTCGCCTCGGCAGTCTCGCTTGTCCTGTACGCCGTGCTCAGCCAGTCCGATCATCCGGATAAGAACGTCATCTCGGTCGGTATCGATGCGTCATACGTAGGCCAGGGTGTCGACGATGGCACCCCGGTCATCATGCACGGCGTCAAAGTGGGTGAAGTCAAGGCGATTTCGAACTTGCCGGGAAGCCGCGTGCGGCTGAAAGTGGATCTGCAAACCGGACCAACGACGGGGTTGACCGATGCCGTGGGAATCGATTTTCGGCCATCCAACTACTTCGGCGTGACCGGCATAAATTTGATCCCCGCCGGCCATGGGCAACCCCTTCGCAACGGCTCGTCGCTCAGGATTACGCCCGAGGGCAACTTCACGCTTCAAGCGTTGTTGTATCGTCTGGGCGAGTTGTCGCATCAAGTCGTCACCCCGCGGCTGGTCGATGTGATCGAGCGCGCTACCCGTTACACAGATGCGCTCAATCCGCTTTTCGAAACGATGATCCTCGTTTCGAGGACCGTTACCGACGTGCAGACAGTCAGCACCGAGCAACTTCTGAAGAACGCAGCCGCGATCAGCGTCGGCTTCCCAGTGCTCGCGGACGCGGCGATCAGCACGGGCGACTTGTACTTGAAGACCAATATCGGCACGGACTTTGACCCCGCCAAGGACAGGGCAAACAATCCGTATATCGACACGTACGACGACGTGCTCTTGAACAACTACAACGCCGCGTCTCATGAATTGGCCACAAACCCCGACAAATTCGTCTTCGGTCGGTTTCAGGAGTGGTTGGACGGAGCAGAGTTCGACCTATTCAGCAAGGTTGGCTCGCTGCTGTCCTCCCACATCTACGAATTGTTTCCGGTTGTGGACCAAATCCGCGTCATGACCGACGTTGTTCCTCGACTCCTGAACCCCGAAGATCTCGGCAACAAGCTGCGCGAACTACGTACTCGGCTAGAGCACATGTATGCAGGATCAGGGGACCAGCGCGCGCTGCAGGTACGGATCGTGCTTGATCAGTTACCGGGAGTCGCAGCACCACTCGGAATTGCGCTGGGGGCCGTGGAATGACGAAAACCTTTGGTGCATTATGGCGTTTCACGATTGCTTCTGCCATCAGCGTCGTACTGCTGATCATGATAGCCAACGTGATCATGCAACCCGTCGCTAGTCCCCTCAGTAACTACAGTGCGGAGTTCACCGACGTGTCGGGCCTGCACGAGGGCGCAGATGTGAGGGTTCGCGGTGTGCAAATCGGCAAGGTCGAAGCGCTTCAGCTAGAACGATCGAACGGACGAAGCATTGCAACCGTTCACTTCACCATGCAGCGCGAATACAGCATTGTGCCCGGGAGTCGTCTAGCGGTGAAGTTCCAGGCGCTAACCGGGTTGCGTTACCTCGACATCACCGGCGCAGCCAAAGGTGCAGTGCCGCCGGCGGATCAGATCACCCGCGTGCCAACCACGATGACGCAACCATCGTTCGACATCACCGTGCTCTTCAACGGACTGCAGCCAGTCCTGGAATCGTTGGATCCCAACGAAATCAACACGTTCACCGACAATGTCGCCACATTTCTCGACGGTGACGGTGATGGCCTTGGGCCGATGTTCGAGAGCATCCGCAGGCTGACTGCTTTGGTTACCGACCGCGAATCGGTCATCGCGACGATCGTAGGCAATCTCAAGGTCCTCGCCGAAAACGTCCAGGGGCGCTCCGACTCGCTGATCCAGATCCTGGAACAGGTCAAATTGCCCATTGACTCGGCGATGACCGTCCTCGACGAGTTCCGGAAGTCACATATCTATGGTCCCGACTTCGTTGGTCAGGTGGTGCGACTGCTGGACGCGGCAGGACTCACACCCGGCTGGAATCCCGAAACGGCGCTCGACAAAGCGGTTACCAACGTCTACAACGAGATCGACGGGATCAAACGAATTCCGGTGGTATGGGAGAACATTCAACCGCCACCCATCGCAGGTGCGGTGGCACCTTGTTCCAAGGGGCGCGCCGAGTTGCCTCTGCCCATGGATGTGCTCCTCAATGGCCGCAAGGTGGTCGTATGCAATCAGTGATCCGTTCTGCACGCAATCCCATGTTCTGGGGGATCGCGAGCATCGTCATGGCGACGATCGTTGGCGTGGTTGTTGCGTGGGTATATGTTGCACCGCCGAGTCAAAAGCTCGTCACCTTCAGTACTGACGATGCGGCCGCAGTGAGTACAGGCGATACGGTCCGAGTCGCGGGCATCGTCGTCGGCAAGGTCAAGGATCGTGCCATCGAACAGGACCATGTTCGGGTGCGGCTTACTCTCGACAAGAGTGTGTTTATCGGCGACCAAACGCAAGTCGAAGTCCGGATGCTCACGGTGATCGGGGGATATTACGTAAGCCTGATTCCACTCGGCGACGCGCCGCTGGGCCCGCGTCCGATTCCTATGGAACGGGTCACGATGCCATACAGCCTGATTCGAACTCTGTCGGACTCGACGAAAATCACCGACAACGTCGCGACTAGACCGATCAACGAATCGCTGAATCAGATTCAGCAGGGACTCGCCGGAACCAACACTGACACCCTGACCGAGCTTCTGAACGCCGGCAACACCGTCAGCCAGGTTCTGGAGCGTCAGCGGGGCCAGCTGACCAGCATTCTTGAGATGTCCAATGAGTACATTCACCGACTGAACGACAACCGCGAACTGCTCGAGCATTTGATTTCTCGCGTCGCCATCTTGGAAGAGACACTGGTTCTTTACGGCAAGGGCTTCGGCTCGGCCATCGATGGGCTGGGGCAGATAATGACTCGGCTCCAGCCCCTCGGTGACTTCTACATGCATCACAGGCAGGACTTCCTGAACAGGGTCCGCGGCATTCTTGGTGAATTTCAGACGATCGCGGACCGAAATGGCGTCATAGTGCGCATTCTCGGCCGCGTGCGGCAACGAATGGAAACGACATTGGAGGCCCAAAACGCCGGCACGCCACCGGAATTGTTCGCCACGGATCTTTGCTTCCCGACTGAGGGAAGTCGCTGCTGATGTACGGTTGCTTTCCGGGTCGTTCGATTTGTGCGACGGCTCTTGCGGCATTGATGGTGTTCTTCGGCGCGGCATCATGTGCACGCCCCACAGCAGAAAATGCCGAAAACCGTTGCGCCATCATGGCTGACAGCGTGGGTCTGTACGTCGGCAACCCTGTGACCAAGATGGGGTATCCGATCGGTGTCATAAAGGCGGTCGAGCCGCGGGCCCTCGACGTCAAGGTCGTGTTCACCATAAACACCGGACAGCGCGTGCCCGCAGACGTCAAGGCGGTCACTCGGTCACCATCGATCCTCGCCGACCGCGCGCTGGAACTGGTCGGTAACTACCGTGGCGGCCCAGAACTCAAGGCTGCCGAGTGCATCCCACTGAGTCAGACCTCCACGCCGATGAGCATCTCGAAGACCATCGGTTCAGCAACGGACTTCGTCAATGCCGTCAATCCAGAGGGCTCGACGAACTTACAGGACTCCTTGCGCGGGATCGATGAGGCGTTGACAGGCAACGGAGCAGGCGCCAGTGAACTCCTCACCAGATCGTCACAGCTTCTGGACAACCCGGATAAGACGATTTCGGAGATGGGCGAGATCACCAGGAACATGGCGGAGTTGACGTCGATGTTGCGGGCCAATAGAGAACCCCTGAAGCAGATCGTGGTCGACATGCCGGCGACCGGCCCGGACCTGATAAAGGCTGCGGCGGCCTTCCCTCCCTTCGCGTTGCCCCTGCCCGAGCTTTTCACCGCTATCACCGACCTCGAACTCGAACTGGGACCTGAGATTCAGAACGCACTTGATGCGACGAGCGAACTATTGCGGATCGCCAGTCCGCACTACAAGGGGATCGCGAACGTACTCAATCCCTTGCCGCGGTTTATCAGCGGCCTCAACGGCGAACCGCCCGGCGCACTCGCCGGTGGCCTGGCAAAGCACATCAACGGTCACCAGTTCGGTTTGTTGACATGGCGCCCGCCGCTGTTCCGCATACCAACACCGAACGGCCTGCTGGCATGTGGCGTCATGAACGCGTCGCTGCCGGGCAGTTGCGCCGACATCGGGGGCAGACCCTACGCGGCGGATGTAGCGCTCCTGCAATACGTACTGACGGAGGCCCAGCGGCGATGAACATTCGAGTGCGAGCGCTTATCTGCATCCTGATGTGCGGCCTCACCGCGACGGGATGTGCGTCGCTGTCCATCGACGCCATTCCGACGCCGGGCAGCGATTATCGGGACGGATACGAGATCGTTGTGGAATTCGCCAACGTGCTCAACCTGCCTGATAGAGCCAAGGTGGTGATGGGCGGGACAACAGTAGGGGTTATCACCAAGGCCGATGTGGTCGCTGATCATGTCAACGTCACGGCCCGTTTGGGCAGCGGCGTCGAAGTCCCGTCCAACAGCGCTGCGGTGCTGCAGCAGGCAACTGTTCTAGGCGACATCTACTTAGCACTTGAGCGTCCCCCGGGCGAAGAACCACTGGGGCCGCCGCTCGCACCAGGAGGACGTATTCCCCTGGAGCAGACGGTCTCGCCGCCCCAGATCGAGGACACCCTTGCAAATTTGGCGAACTTCATCGGTAGCGGGTCGATCCAGCGTGCACAGAACACCGTCGTGCGGCTCAACCGCATCACTCCTCCGAAGGAGGAAGTGCGCAGGGTGGTTTCCCAGGTGACCACCGACCTGGTCCAATTGTCGGACAACATCGACACCGTCGATGTAATGCTCAGCGGGATCGAACAAACCGCGACGATGCTGGGTGCGCGCGCGCCCCAGCTCAACTTCTGGTTTAGCCCCGAGGGAGTGCGCGGGTTCGAACGGTCCACGGTTATCGCAAAGAAGTTCGGCAAGTTGTTGCCGTCGATCGGTTCTATCTACAACGGCGGATACTGGCTGGTCCCCATGATGACTTCGGCCGCGACCGCTATGCAGGCTCTACAGGGTTCGAAGCAGATCGTTGAGGAGGAGTACCCCGCCTACCGACGATTCATCCATGAGTATTTCCTGCCGCAGGACAAGTATCCGGCGATCAACGTCACATCGATCATCGGTCCGGACGGGCGGGAGCTGTCGGGAAATGTGGAACAGGTACTGCGAATGCTCGGAGCGGTCCCGTGA
>DATFCF010000756.1:0-2394 GCA_035253445.1 Mycobacterium sp. | reverse complement strand
CCCCAGTCGGCCGCGGCGATCACCAGCGGCAGCGCGTCGAGGTGCCACGGTCCGGGCTCCGCGGTGCCGTCCCCGTTGGTGACGGCTTGCCCCACGACCGAGCCGTGCCGGTCGGTCTGGATGTAGGTGATGCCGTCGTTGTCGACCAGACTGCGCACCACCGCCCGCAGCTGGTTCAGGCCGCCGCGACCGCGTTCACCGATGCATTCGGCCAGCTCGCGCCACGCCGGCCGGATATTGCCTGCCGCGTCGACGAATTCGTCGTATCCGGTGGCCGCCCGGTCGCCGCGCACGTCGAACAGCGCCTGCTGGGCCCGGGTCGTGCGGTAGCGCGCCAGAAGGTTGTCGATGTCGTGCGGACTCGCGCCGGGAGGTGAAGGTGACGGGCCGCTTGCGGGTAGTGCCATTACTGGAGAACGGTACGCACCCGGCGCAGATCCAAGATGCCGGGCGCGCCCATGTCGGTGGATTGCCGCGCCTGCTTCTCGCGGAGGTCCGACATGTCCACCTTGCCCGGCGTGAAGCCGGTCGCCTCGAAGCGCCTGCCGCGTCGCGACTCGGCTTCCACGGCGTTGACAGGCGGGTTGTCGTAGGAGCGGCCTCCCGGATGGGAGACGTGGTAGGTGCAGCCGCCGCGCGACATGCCCGTCACGGTGTCGACGAGTTCGAAGCGCAGCGGCCCGTCGACGGTGATGGTCGGGTGCAGCGCGCTGGGCGGCTGCCACGCCCGGAACCGCAACCCACCGACCTGGATGTCGGGCTTCTCGGTGGCCAGCAATGGGATCGGATAGCCGTTGGCGGTGACGATGTAGCGGTGCCGGTCGGCGCCGACCAGCCGGACCTGGATGCGCTCCACCGACGAGTCGACGTAGCGCGCGGTGCCCCCGGCAGTCGACTCCTCGCCGAGGACGTTCCACGGTTCGATGGCGCCGCGCAGCTCGATCTCCACACCGTCGAAGACCGCGGTGCCGATGCGGGGGAAGCGGAACTCGGTGAACGGGTCCAGCCAGCTGGTGTCGAAGTTGATGCCGTGCGCGCGCAGATCCGCGGCCACGTCGGCAATGTCATGAATCAGGAAGTGCGGCAACAGGTATCGGCCATGCAGGTTTGCACCGTGACGGATCAGCGGCGCCCGCAGCGGCTGGTCCCAGAACCAGGCGACCAGGGAACGCACCAGAAGCGACTGAACCATCGCCATCTGGAAATGCGGCGGCATCTCGAAACCGCGCAGTTCCAGCAGGCCCAGCCGGCCCCGCGCACTGTCGGGACTGTAGAGCTTGTCGATGCAGAACTCGGCGCGGTGGGTGTTGCCGGTGATGTCGGTGAGCAGGTGCCGCAGCGCCCGGTCGGTGATCCACGGCTTCGCGGAGTTTTTCTCGGCGCCGGATGCCGAGCCCAGCCGGTCGATCTCGGCGAACGCGATCTCCAGCTCGTAGAGCGCCTCGGCGCGGCCCTCGTCGACGCGCGGCGCCTGCGACGTGGTGCCGATGAACCGCCCGGCGAACAGATAGGACAGCGATGGGTGGCGCTGCCAGTAGGTCAGCAGCGACACCAACAGGTCGGGGCGGCGCAGCAGCGGCGAGTCGGCCGGGGTGAGGCCGCCGAGGGTGATGTGGTTGCCGCCGCCCGTGCCGCCATGAGTGCCGTCGACGTCGAACGACTCCGTCGATAATCGGGCCAAGCGCGCTTCGTGATAAAGGGTTTGCAGCTGCTGCTTCTGTTCGGCGAAGCTGGCCGTCGGCGCGACGTTGACCTCGATGACGCCGGGGTCGGGGGTGACGGTCATCGAGGTGATCCGTGGATCCGGCGGCGGACCGTAACCCTCGATGACGACGGGGCAGCCGGCCTTGGCGGCGGCGGTCTCGACCCGCCGGAGCAGGTCGACGAAGTGCCCTAACTCTTCTGTCGGCAGCAAGTACACATAGAGAAACTCGGCGCCGTCTTTTTCGCGCCTGATTTCGGCGACCATCGCCGTCGTCGGCGCGGAGTCGGCATCCTCGACGACAGCGTCACCGGGTTCGGGGTGGGCGGGCAGGCGGGTGCGGTGACTCAGCGGGTCGGCCTCGTACGAGGGCCGCGGCGCGGCCCAGCTGATCGAGTCGAGCGGCAGCCGCAGGCCGGCCGGTGAATCACCTTCGAGCAACACGATGCGACCACGGCGCAACTTCCAGTCGGCGCTGGCCCAGCCGGAGTCGTCGTCGCGGCGATGCAGCGGCAGCACATAGGCGGTGGGTTCGTTGACGGGCTCCTCGAGCCGGGCCAGCAGCGTGGCGCGGGCGTCGGCAGCGTCGGCCTCCAGATCCTCGGAGGCCACGACGGGTCCGCCTTCGGGCTGGCGCACCGCGTTGGCGAGCCGGCTCAGCGGGTCCTCGAAAGCCGGCCGCACCGCCGACG